>CAZLWZ010000243.1:0-3560 GCA_964563275.1 uncultured Flavobacterium sp. | reverse complement strand
TAGCGATCGTATTGAAAAACAACACCAGAAGAAAAAATTAACCGCAAGGGAACGGATCGATTATTTGCTGGATGAAGGCTCCTTTGAAGAAATAGGTATGTTGGTAACGCACCGCACGACTGATTTTGGAATGCAGAAGGAGTTGTATTATGGCGATGGCGTTATCACAGGCTACGGCACGATTAACGAGCGTCTTGTTTATGTATTTGCACAGGATTTTACCGTTTTTGGTGGTGCACTGTCAGAGACGCATGCCGAAAAAATATGTAAAGTAATGGATATGGCGGTGCGAAATGGTGCGCCGATGATCGGGTTGAATGATTCTGGTGGCGCACGGATCCAGGAAGGCGTGCGGTCACTTGGCGGTTATGCCGATATTTTCTATCGCAACGTTAAATCATCGGGTGTAATACCACAAATATCGGCCATCATGGGGCCATGTGCCGGTGGTGCGGTTTATTCTCCCGCAATGACCGATTTTACCATGATGGTCGAAGGGACAAGCTATATGTTTGTAACAGGCCCCAACGTGGTGAAGACAGTTACCAATGAAAATGTGACGTCGGAGCAATTGGGCGGAGCCGGCACCCATTCTACTAAATCCGGTGTGGCGCACATAACCTCGGCAAATGATATTGCCTGTTTGGACGATATAAAGCGATTGCTGAGTTATCTGCCTCAAAATAATCAGCAATTGTCGCCAAAATTAAAGTTTGAACCGGCCGAAGAAGTACGCGAACAACTTACCGACATCATCCCTGATAACCCTAACAAACCGTACGACATGCATCATGTCATCAGCGGAATTATCGACAGTGAATCGTTTTTCGAAATACATAAGGATTTTGCCGAAAACATAATTGTCGGTTTCGCACGGCTTGGGGGCAGAAGCGTTGGAATCATCGCCAACCAACCGATGTTTCTCGCGGGCGTACTTGACGTAAACAGTTCTATAAAAGCAGCCAGATTTACAAGGTTCTGTGATTGCTTCAACATCCCGCTGCTGGTGCTGGTCGACGTTCCCGGATTTTTACCCGGTACCGATCAGGAGTGGAACGGAATAATCGTACATGGTGCAAAACTGCTCTACGCGTTAAGCGATGCCACAGTACCGAGAGTCACTGTGATTACGAGAAAGGCGTACGGTGGTGCCTATGATGTGATGAATTCAAAGCACATTGGCGCCGATATGAATTTTGCATGGCCAAGTGCCGAGATTGCAGTAATGGGGGCAAAGGGCGCCAGTGAGATAATCTTTAAGCGCGAAATCAGCAAAGCCGAGGATCCCGAAGCAAAACTGCTGGAAAAAGAAGCTGAATACGCAGAACTATTTGCGAATCCGTATACGGCAGCGCAGAGAGGCTTTATTGATGAAGTAATCCTTCCGAAAGACACGCGACGAAAATTGATCAAAGCGTTCAGTATGCTCGAGAATAAAGTCAGCGATACGCCGAAGCGCAAGCATGGGAATATTCCACTATGATTAGTTACTGTCTGTAAACCGAAATCCGATTCCGTGCAAATTTTCGATCGCGATTCCTGCTTCGGAAGCGAGTATTTTGCGCAACCTTGAAATAAAAACGTCGAGACTTCGACCCATGAAGTAGTCGTCATCGCCCCAGAGCGTGGTTAGGATGTCCTGGCGCTTCAATACGATATTCTTATTATTAAGGAACAATTCAAGCAGTTCTGCTTCACGCTGCGTCAGGTTAATTTTTTCGTCTTCGTTATAAATAAAATAATTTTTGCTGTCGAATTTATATTTTCCGACGTTGTATACAGATTGATCAGCTAGTGTAACCTTTTGCGATCGTTTCAGAAAGATTTCGATTTTCAGCAGGAGTTCCTCGATACTAAACGGCTTCACAAGATAATCGTCGGCGCCGAGGCGCAGTCCTTTGATGCGGTCCTCCTTTAAGGTTTTTGCAGATAAAAATATTATTGGAATATCAAGATTGACCTTTCTGATTTCGGACGCTAATTCAAAACCGTCTTTCTTGGGCAGCATTATATCGAGGATACAAAGGTCATACTGTCCGCCATAAAATGTTTCTAAAAAGGTGTTTCCATCGGCGCAATGATGCACCTCGTAGCCATTTTGCTCAAGATTGTCCTTCGTCAGAAAAGCCAGCGTTTCGTCGTCTTCGGCGTATATTATTTTGTAGTTACTCATTATAGATCGGGATTTTGATCGTGATGGTGATTCCGGTGTCGATATTGTTATCAGCCGAAATTTTCCACTGGTGCAAGTTGCAAATCTTTTTTACGTAGTGCAAACCTAAGCCAAAGCCATTGACTTCGTTGCTTTTGTTGTTTGGTATCCGATAAAATCTGTCAAAAATAAATGCCAGGTTCTTCGGAGAAATCCCAATACCATTATCAATAAACTGAAGGTGAAGCACTCCGTCGTGCTCCTCTGCTCGGATATTAATTATAGGAGGCAAGTCGCAGTATTTGATTGAGTTGTCAAGCAGATTGATCACCAGATTGGTAAAGTGAAATTTGTCCGCATTAATGATGTGATCAGTGTCTGACTCAATATGGATTTCTACATTATTGTGCTGAATCCGGAAGTTTTCAACTATATCGTGCAGGACCGGAATTATGGGCATGGGCTTTTTATCGGCAGTCATTGGTGCGTTGTCCGATTTAGCAATATTCAGAATCTTTTCGACGTGGCCGTTCAGCTTATTGCTTTGGGCAATGATAATATCGGTGTATTTGCCGAGTTTTTGATCCGAGTTAATCTTATCCTGCTTCATCAGATAGTTTGCTGCAATCAGAATGGATGATAGCGGTGTCTTAAATTCGTGTGTCATATTATTTATAAAATCACGCTGCAGTTCCGAATATTTTTTTTGCTGAATGATGGTAAAAATTGAATAGACATAGACGAACAGGATGATGATCAGCGCAAATGAGAGTACAAACCAGAACCGCAACGTACTGAACATAAATGAACTCTCATTTGGAAACCGGATCGCAAAATAATATACCAGATTTTGATGTTTGGGAAAATATACCGATGGTTTCTGAGATTTATCGGTAAACGAAACGTAGTTACCGTACACCATTTCATCACTTTGGCAATCGTACATCGCATATTCGAAATCAGTTCCCAAGTTAATTTTTTCAAACTCGGTTTTGAGATAATATTCCAGGATTTCAGGCTCAAAATCATTTGCGACATTAACGATATAATAATCAGCTGACACTTTCTGGACCGGATTTTCGGCTGGCAACTCATGACTCGTGCCTTCATACAGATTCTTGACCACTTCCAATAAAGCAACGTGTACTTTCTGACTGAACTTGACCTCTTCAATATTATATGCCTGCCGCGTCCACATTAGCTGCGCGATCAGGATTCCGACAATTGCAATTAGCCCCAGGACTATGATACTGTTTAACCGCGTTACTTTCAATTTATGTGATTTGATTGTAATATTACTTTAAAACTACAGCTCGTTTTTATCATTAACAAGTCATTAACAAACGTTACACAGCGGTTAACAAACGTACCTATAGATGTGTTGTACTTTTGAAATTATTAATGCGAT
>CAZLWZ010000242.1:0-3567 GCA_964563275.1 uncultured Flavobacterium sp. | reverse complement strand
TTGTCGTGTTGTGTATTTCATGTAGTTAGTTGTTGGTGCAAATTTAAAATTTTTTGGCCACAGATTCACAGATTACGGACTTGTTTTGACACGAATGCACGAATTATGAAATATAAGGACGTAGTATGAAAATACATGATTGAATCAATAATAACCGCAGATGCGCAGATTTATTGTCCGGAGGTTGTTGACCACTAATGCACAAATTATCTAAGTTTAGACTGTAGACGCACAGATTGCGAACACTGAAAACAAAAGCGAGAAATGGCTATGTGGAAAGCAATCACGCCTCACAAATTTGAAATTCGTGAATTGCTTCGCCAGTCGCATCCGCTCGAGTCGTGCCAACTAAGAAAAGCACCTTATAAATCATATCCGAAATATTCTATATTTGTCAAAACCAAACTTTTATGAGAACAACGCATGTGTTTTTGGCCGCAGCCAGTCTTGTGCTTTTATCCTCGTGCAAACTCGGCCGCTTCGTATATTACAACTTCGCTGATATTACCGATCACGAAATTTTTCCTTCACGGCCATTGGTTGCCAATGCCAATCCGTTTGTATTTCCGACAATACCGGTTCAAAAATCACCGAATAAAATAGAGGTCAACGGCCAGGCAAATGATTTCGAGACGTTTTTGACCGATAGCAAGACTGTGGCCTTTATCGCCATCAAAAATGACAGTATTTACTATGAAAATTACTCGAATGGTTATGAGAAAGAATCGATCGTCGCGTCGTTCTCGATGGCAAAATCGGTTACATCGTTGCTGATAGGCTGTGCGATTGACGACAATCTAATCAAATCGGTAGACGAGCCGGTAGTTAACTACATACCGGAATTGAAAGACAACGGTTTGCAGGATGTGACGATCAGACATTTGCTACAGATGATGTCCGGGGTAAAGTACAATGAAAGTTATTCAAATCCTTTTGGCGATGCGGCGACTTATTATTATGGCCGGAATCTGCGCAAGGCGATCGACAAGCGGAAACTACAGCACGAACCCGGCACAGAATTCAGCTACAGTAGCGGCGATACGCAAATGTTAGGATTAGTACTGGAACGCGCGCTGAAGGGGAAAACTATAACTGCCTATCTTCAGGAGAAAATATGGACGCCACTGGGAATGGAATATGATGCGAGCTGGAGTCTGGACCGAAAGGAAAACGGCCTCGAGAAGACTTTTTGTTGTTTGAATGCCCGTGCACGCGACTTTGCCAAACTTGGACGATTGTATTTGAATAACGGCAATTGGAATGGAAGGCAAATCGTGTCTGAGTCATGGATTCGGGAATCGGTGACACCTACCACAGAGAACGGCCAGCCATCACATTATAAGTATCAGTGGTGGATCCCGAATCAGAATGGTGATTTTATGGCCCAGGGGATTTTGGGTCAATTTGTTTACGTGAACCCGAAGAACAATACCATTTTGGTCAGATTAGGGGAAAGTAAAGGCGGAATTGACTGGCGTTCGATGCTTTCGAGTTTGGCGTCGCAATATTGATTTGCAATGGTCTGACGCGGAATGGAATTTCAGTAATATGCCGCACCTGGACCATTGATGCGTACGTCATTTTGTGCATATCGCTCCCTGATGGCATCGGATTAAAGCGTAGCTTCGCGCGATAATTCGAACATAAGCGGTTTTTTCAACTTCAGATCGCGGCCTAGCCCCGATCGCAGCGGCAGCCTTTTGCAGCGTTTTTTTAAACGCGTAAAAAGCTATAGCGAAGAGCGGGAATAGCTGCAAAAAAAAAGGATAAACTTTCGCTTATCCCTTTTACTATTGATCAAGTTCAGATTACTCTGCTGCTTTATCTTTCTTTTCATCTTCGATGGCCGGAGCTTCTTCAGCCTTCGCATCGTTAACGACAGGTGCTTCAGTTTCTGCTGTAGTGTCGTCGGCTTTTTTCTTGCCACCACGACGGCTTCTTGACTTTTTAACTTCTTTTTTACCACCAGTGTAGAGTTCGTTGAAATCTACGAGTTCGATCATCGCCATATCGGCGTTATCTCCCAAACGATTCCCCATCTTGATGATACGCGTGTATCCGCCCGGACGGTCACCCACTTTAGCCGCAACATCACGAAACAGGTCGGTTACTGCGTATTTGCTGCGAAGGTTAGAGAAAACGATACGACGGTTATGGGTAGTATCTTCTTTTGATTTTGTAATCAGCGGCTCAACGAACTGTTTAAGCGCCTTTGCTTTCGCAACAGTGGTGTTAATACGTTTGTGTTCGATAAGTGAACACGCCATATTAGCTAGCATCGCCTTACGGTGGCCCGTCTGTCTGCTTAAGTGATTGAATTTTTTTCCGTGTCTCATTGCTATGAAATTTAAACCGTTTCGGGTTTAGATTATTCTTTATCTAATTTATATTTTGTCAGGTCCATTCCGAAAGTAAGGTTTTTAACCGCAACGAGTTCGTCGAGTTCGGTTAATGATTTTTTACCGAAATTACGGAATTTCATCAGGTCGTTTTTATTGAATGATACGAGGTCTCCCAAGGTATCAACTTCTGCCGCCTTTAAACAATTTAATGCTCTTACAGAAAGATCCATGTCGACAAGTTTGGTTTTAAGCAACTGGCGCATGTGCAATGACTCTTCGTCATATGATTCTGTCTGTGCGATTTCGTCAGCTTCGAGGGTTATCCTTTCGTCAGAGAAAAGCATGAAGTGGTGGATCAGCGTTTTTGCAGCTTCAGTAAGCGCATCTTTCGGACTGATTGAACCGTCAGTTTTGATTTCAAAAACTAATTTCTCATAATCCGTTTTTTGCTCTACACGGAAGTTTTCTATGGTATACTTCACGTTCTTTACCGGAGTAAAAATCGAATCGGTTGCGATTGTACCGATGGCTGCGTTTTGCTTTTTGTTCTCTTCTGCCGGAACATATCCACGTCCTTTTTCGATCGTAAGTTCGAGGCTAAGGCTGACTTTGCTATCAAGATTACAGATTACAAGCTCCGGGTTCAATACCTGGAAGCCTGAAATAAATTTCTGGAAATCGCCTGCCGTAAGCTGCTCTTTTCCTGAAACGGAAATGGTCACTGATTCGTTATCGACATCTTCAATCTGACGCTTGAAACGTACTTGTTTCAGGTTCAGGATGATTTCGGTAACGTCTTCAACTACTCCGGGGATTGTGGAAAATTCGTGGTCTACACCTTCGATGCGAACAGATGTGATTGCATATCCTTCAAGTGCGGAAAGCAACACCCTTCTAAGTGCATTACCAACGGTCAATCCGTATCCTGGTTCTAAAGGCCTGAACTCAAATTTGCCTTCAAAATCGGTTGAATCGATCATGATAACTTTATCGGGCTTCTGAAAATTAAATATTGCCATATTATTCGACTAGTGTCAATTTTATTTGTTGTACAATTCGACGATCAGTTGTTCCTTGATATTTTCAGGGATTTGCAGTCTTGCTGGTACTGAAACGAACGTACCTTCTTTAGTATCGTTGTTCCAGGTGATCCACTCATAAACGTGGCTTGAATTAGCCAGTGAGCGCTCGATTGTTTCTAAAGATTTTGATTTTTCACGAACTG
>CAZLWZ010000241.1:0-3598 GCA_964563275.1 uncultured Flavobacterium sp. | reverse complement strand
GGACTGGCATCAGGGCAAAGGAGGAGAAGCTTTTATATTTATAGACGAAATTTCAATTAGATAAAAATGAAGCAAAATGAACTAAACGTGGCGTTGATCCAGGGTCATATAGTATGGCATGACCCGGCCGCCAATCGCGATTATTATCAGGAGAAGATAAAGGCCACTGCAGAAGTTGACTTGTTCGTGCTTCCCGAAATGTTTAGCACTGGCTTTACAATGGATCCCGCCGAAGTGGCAGAAGGAATGGATGGCGAGACTGTAACGTGGATGAGAAAAATGGCATCAGATCACGACTGTGCCATTACGGGAAGTGTCGTGATCTCGGATGCGGGAAAGTTCTACAACAGGTTGATTTTTGTTACCTCAGAGGGTGCGATGTACACGTACGACAAAAGACATTTGTTTAGCCTTGCGGGAGAGGATAATTTTTATTCGGCTGGAAAAAACAAGTTGGTGCTCGATTATAAAGGCTGGCGGATTTGTCCTCTGGTGTGTTACGACCTTCGTTTTCCGGTATTCGCAAGAAACTCCGAAGATTATGAGGTTTTAATTTTCGTTGCAAACTGGCCCGAACCTCGCATTGATGCCTGGGATTTGCTGCTGCCAGCGCGTGCAGTTGAGAATATGTCGTATGTTATCGGTGTAAACAGAATTGGAACAGATCAGAATGAAAACCACTACGTCGGTCATTCGCAGGTAATCGACCCTATTGGTAAATACCTGCTATCACCGGGTCGGGATGAAGGTGTTATCGTAACTACGCTCAAAAAAACATCTATCCACGGCTGTCGCGAAAAATACGGCTTTTTAAGTGACCGGGATGAATTTAAGGTAATATAAACGGCTCCTCCCAATCCCAATTGGCGCGGATATCGATTGGCTCCGGGAAATAGATGACCTCTTCACTTTGTGATCGTTGCATAAAATTGCCTGCGTCCCATCGACGATTACCATTTCGGTCATATATTAGTCTGATAGTGTAGGCGGCAGGATCTATTGATTCAAAGTTTATGAGAGTTTCTTCATCGCTGAATGCTTCGGCTTTGACCTCCCCTTTTTGATTTGTAAGTTGCACAATTACGGGAAATTGACGCACATTTTGCAATCGTAGGCGTAGATTTCCATAGTCCGAAAGTTTTTTCGTAGTTAACTTATACGTTAATGTGTCGTTTTGCTGTTGATAGAAAGTCGTCAAAGCACCCGGAAGAAGCCGGATATCGTATCCCTGCTCCGGCTCACGCTGGAATTTAAATATTACACGCTGGTTGTAAATATCGTTTTCGGTTTCAAATGAAACGGCTACGGAATCTTTGTTCTGTAAGAGTATTTTCGTTTGGTCGATTTGAACAATAGGTATTGTCGAACTTATTCGAAAAAATTCCCGTAAAGGCAGTACTCCAGTTGTTGACGGAGTAAAGCTTAATGTGTCGCGCTTCTGATCACGGATTTTTACGTTATAGGAGGCATTAAAATCGTCCTTTACTACCTGAACCTGCAGTGAGTCTACCTTTATAGGCTTAAACCACACCTGCAGCGAGTCGGCTTTGTCAAATTTTGTTAACACTGATTCTAGTTCCTGATTACCGGTTGAAACTTTCACCGTGACATCGCTTGGATAACCTTCGTAGCCGACATACATTCTGTTTCCGGATGCCTGCGAAGGTTTAGCCGTTTTAAAAACCGGTGTTTCTTTAAAAAGTTCCAACTCATATAAAGTATCGGTCGGAAGCGTGATGAATTCGCTTTGGAAACCAATTTTATCCGATTTAGGGTTGTAGATGTTATTATTGTTATTGTCTTTTAATGCCACCAACAGGTATTTACCAGCCTTTAAATTTTCGAGTTGCCAAACTTTCGCGCTGTCTAAAGTATTGGTGATGTAGCCCGGCGTCTTATAATAAATAATTGAATCGGTGTAATTTTCGTCGACTTCATAAAGCATGACTGATACAAAATTATCAGCGTCTTTATTGTAAGCATCTTTGATTCGGCCGGCAAGCATCAATGAATCAATATACGCACCTGTTGAAAAAACGTATTTGAACTGCGGATAAGGATTGCTTTCGTTATTGTCCTGTATGCTTTGCCCGAAGTTGAGGCTATATGTGGTGTTGGGTTGCAGTGTATCCATCAAACGGATATTGATTGTTTTACTTGCGGTGGGCGGCGTAATGATTGGCTGCCGATCAGCGGGCGGCGAAATAATCAATTGCTTGTTGATATCTTTTAATTTTACATACTCGTCGAAGGTTAGTCGGATAGTATTTCCTTTAAATTCGGTGCTATAATTTGGCGGCATGCTCTGGCGCAGCACCGGAGGAATTGTGTCCTTCAAGCCGCCGGTAATGGAGCCACGTTTTGCGCAACTCGTTAAAGCGAGCAGAGTGACAGATATAAGAAATAATAATCGCGGCATTTATGTGAATTTGACACAAAATAACGATTATAATCGTTGCATAAAAAATGTTTTTTGTTTGTTTAACGCTTAGGAACTGGACATTGCCATGCATGCAATGCTTATCTGTGCACCTGGTATCGACAAAAGCGCTTTGCCACAGGCCTCCAAAGTGGCTCCGGTAGTCAGAACGTCATCTACGAGCAGATAATGTTTATTGTGATCTGCCTCTGAAAACCGGGCGCTGAACAATTCCCGGTTTAACTCGGCGCGGCCAAGCAAATTTTTCTTTGTTTGGGTCTTTGTGTAGAGGTTCCTGATTAAAAGTTTATCGTTGAATGGCACCTGCAATCTGGCGGCTAATGCGCTCCCGAAGGAGGTGACCTGATTATAGCCCCGCTCTCGCAGACGCTTCGGATGTAGTGGCACCGGAATTACTTCATCAACGTTTTCAAAAAGATTATGCTGCTGTAAATCTTCACCATACCATTCACCTATGACAGTGCCAATTTCCTGCTGGCCTTTATATTTTAATTTGTGTATTAGCTGCTGAACGATTCCTCTTTTCCGAAAGTACATCATCGTCACCACAGAACTGACAGGCAGACGACCGTAAAATTTTATGTAGGCTTCGTTCTCAAGCAGTAAGTGATGGTTGGTGAGCGGAATGGAATGCCTGCAGTTTATGCAGATCGTGTCTTCTCCGGTTAGAAGGATAGCGTCACAACCGGCGCACACCTTCGGGAAGAAGAGATCGATTAGGCTTGTAAACATCTTGAATGGCTTTGATATTATAAAAGTATAAAAATCCGGATTAGAAAGATTAAATCGGCCCACTTTTTATATTTTTGCAGCTATGGCAAAACAGGACGATATCTTTAAAAATATTATTTCGCACGCAAAGGAATACGGATTTATTTTTCCGTCCAGCGAAATATACGATGGTTTGAGCGCGGTATACGACTATGCACAGAACGGTGTGGAGTTGAAAAAAAATATTCGCGAATATTGGTGGAAATCCATGGTTCAGATGCATCAGAACATTGTGGGGCTTGACGCGTCGATCCTGATGCATCCTACTACATGGAAAGCATCGGGTCACGTCGATGCGTTTAATGATCCTTTGATCGACAACAAAGATTCTAAGAAAAGATATCGCGCCGATGTACTGATTGAAGATTTTGCCGAAAAATTAAATCA
>CAZLWZ010000240.1:0-3608 GCA_964563275.1 uncultured Flavobacterium sp. | reverse complement strand
TTCGCAGAATTAACCTCGGGCACCGCCTTATTTAGCAAAGGATTACTGTTTAAATTTAAACAATCCTTTATATTTGTATCATACTACCATTCCATGTCACAAAAACGACGAAAAAGGCAGGTTCTAAAAAAGCGGCTCTTTACAAAAAACCGCCTGGTCATCCTCAACGAAGATACTTTTGAAGAAATTTTTTCGCTTCGGCTAACACTGATGAACGTATTCGTGGTAGCTTCCTTAGGTGCGGTGATCATCATTTTTATCACGACCTACATCATCGCTTTTACGCCGCTTAGGGAATATATTCCGGGATATGCTTCGACGAAGTTAAAACGCGATGCAACCGAACTCGCATTGAAATCCGATTCACTTCAAGTGGCGCTTCGCAACAATGAAGCCTATATAAATTCGATCAGGCGTGTATTGACCGGTGACCTCGACTATGCAAAATTCAACAAGGACTCAATTCTGGCTTCAAATGCGATTGAGCAGGAAACTCTGAGAATGTCACCCACAGAGGAAGAACTGCAGCTACGGGAGCAGGTTGCGCAGGAAGATAAATACAACCTGTTTGAACAGGCCACGGCAAAAGTCAGTGTAGTGTTTTTTCCTCCGGTCACAGGCCCGGTCAGTGAAAAGTACGATGCGCGGAAAAAGCATTTCGCGACCGATATAGCATTGGCGCGGGATACGCCAATTAAAGCAGTTCTTAATGGGACCGTCCTTTTCGCCGATTGGACACCATCGACAGGAAACGTTATCATCCTGCGCCATGATAACGGCTTTATTTCAGTTTATAAACATGCCGCGACACTTACCAAAACGCAGGGCGACAATGTCAGGACCGGTGAAGTCATTGCACTTGCCGGATCAACCGGACACGAATCGACAGGGGTGCATCTGCATTTCGAGCTTTGGAAAGACGGCTATGCGGTAGATCCGGAACAATTCATACAATTCGATTAAATGTCAATAAAATCAATCGCATCAAAAATATTTGCTGCCTACGTCGTCAATAAAACCAAACGATGGTCAAGGCGGCCCGTGCAAACACAACAACAGGTTTTTAGTGCGTTAATCAAAGCTGCAGCATCGACGCAGTTCGGAAATGATCATGGTTTTGAGAATATTAAAACCCATTCCGATTATGTAAAACGCGTTCCGGTAAGGGATTACGAAGCTCTGAAACCATATGTCGAAAAAGCGGTCGAGGGGAAGGAGAATATCTTGTGGAAAGGAAAGCCTTTATATTTCGCTAAAACATCAGGCACAACATCGGGTGCCAAATACATTCCGTTGACACGAGAATCGATGCCGTACCACATCGAGGCGGCCCGTGACGCTATTTTGCATTACATCCACGAATCGGGAAATTCAGGTTTTGTAGACGGTAAGATGATTTTTCTGCAGGGAAGTCCGGTGCTGGACGAGGCGCACGGTATAAAATTCGGTCGACTTTCCGGAATTGTGGCGCACTTTGTACCGAAATATCTTCAGAAAAACCGAATGCCGTCATGGGAAACGAACTGCATCGAAGACTGGGAGACTAAAGTCAATGCCATTGTCGACGAAACGGTGCATGAAGACATGTCGGTCATATCAGGCATACCGTCATGGGTGCAGATGTATTTCGAGAAGTTACGCGAACGAACCGACAGGCAGGTAGGCGAGTTGTTTAAAAATTTCAGCCTTTTCATCTACGGCGGCGTCAACTACGAGCCATACCGCGCGAAGTTTGAAAGTCTGATTGGGCGAAAGGTTGACAGCATAGAACTGTTTCCCGCATCGGAAGGTTTTTTTGCGTATCAGGATTCGCAGCACACAAAAGGAATGTTGCTGCTGCTGAACTCGGGGATCTTCTACGAGTTTATCAGGGCTGATGAATATCACTCCGAAAATGCACGCCGTTATACGATCGGCGAGGTAGAGACCGGAGTGAATTATGTTCTGATTATCTCGACAAATGCAGGTTTGTGGGCTTATAACATCGGCGATACCATCCAGTTTACATCGCTGAAGCCCTACAGGGTAATTGTTTCGGGCAGGTTACAGCATTACATTTCAGCATTCGGCGAGCACGTCATCGGCAAGGAAGTCGAGGAAGCGCTGCGCGAGGCTGTCAGCGGCACTGATATCAGCATAAGCGAATTCACTGTCGCTCCGCAGATAACGCCAACAGAAGGCCTTCCGTATCACGAATGGTTTATTGAATTTGAAAAAATGCCTTCAGATATGGCGGCGTTCACAGCCTCGGTCGATCGCGCCATGCGGAAGCAGAATTCGTACTATGACGACCTGATATCGGGAAAAGTGCTTCGTGAGGCGGTGATAACACCTGTGGTAGCCGGCGCATTTAACGCTTATATGAAATCCCAGGGCAAACTTGGCGGACAAAATAAGATACCGCGGTTGTCAAACGACAGGAAGATTGCCGACGCGCTTGAAATAGTTGGATAACGTTGCGGCTAAACGCTGATAAATCAACTAAATTAAAAATGCTACATTTGCGGGTTAGAAAATAATTTGAATGAAAGAAGTAAAGAATATTGTACGCTCTCGGGCGCAGGAATCATCCAGCGCTGTCGAAAAGTTGTACATTACGATGCGCCATCTTTTCAACCGCGGTTTCTATAAACCGATGGGTGTATCGGGAGAGACGCTTCGCGAAGCTCTTTTGCAGCTTCGGCCGGAAATATATGGATCGATCGCGGGCGAGAAAGTCGAACTTAACGGTCTGTTATATGTGATGGAGCGGTTGCCAATCGGTATAGAAGAATGTCGGTTTATAAATCTGACATCTGACGAAGGTTATTCAAAATCACATTTTAAAGCGATTATCCCACCAAAACGCCGCCGCAATTGTTATCGAATCGATGACGAGCAGATGAATGTTGAAATTACGCGCGGCCGATCGGATATATACGATATTTTAACGCACCTGACCTTCATCTTCATTGAATCTCATAAAATAAAGGACCGTGTGCTGCTGGACGACAGCGGCGAATTGTCGCGCGACTGGCAAAAGCTGACGCAGGCGGTTCAGGTCAACAAAAAACTGTCGCTTGTTGATAAGGAAATTGCGATTTCGCATGCTGCCAATATCTTGGGTCGCACTTTTGCTGAGGTTCTACATATATACGACGCGTTTGCAACGGTTGAGAAACCAGACCGTTTCCTGCACATCATCTATTGGTTGGGGAAGTTGGCGATTGAGGAAATTATAGGAAATAACAAGCGCACGATCACCTTTAGCCCGATATTACGCGAGCGGCTGGGGCACCACATCCATGGTGAAATTTGGGCCACGAACATCAAGCAGGTGCTTGAGGCGAATGACCTTCTGAAGCGTCCGATCCATATTATCAGCGCCAACATGCACAGTGTGATGAACTCGCTTTTTGCCACGCATGTCCTGAAAGGCAAATTCAGGGACAAACAGCCGTTTGATATTTATGAGGAACTAAGCAAATCAGGCGCACATGCGGTCAGGGATAAAGTCGAGGAATTCGCAAAACTTCACGGCATGATTTCACTTCCTGATACTTCGGGCACCAATATAGACGTCCAGATCTTCGATACCGAAAAAATCGACTGGAAGAAGTCGGCGTTCC
>CAZLWZ010000239.1:0-3614 GCA_964563275.1 uncultured Flavobacterium sp. | reverse complement strand
GAAGGGAGGCATCCCAGCCCCAGCTCTGATGGAATATATTATAATATAATATAAAAAATTTTTAATTCAGTCAAATGTGTTAATTATCAGCGATGTGCGCCTTTAGATTGGCAAATAGTACAACAACCTTTTGAGTAACAAATGATCTTAGATACCCTGAATGTCAGCAGTCTAATATTAAATAGTTACTACATTTACTACTGACCTGTGAGATGTTACTAACAAACTTCTGTCTCATTCCCGTGCAGCCACAGGCCACATTATTGGTGGGAGCAGGGAGTAGGTGCTAGTAAGGTAGCGCAAAGCGGCTTCGGCCGCTTTTTTGGTTGTTAATTATTCTGCCGTTGAACAAATGTTTGATATATTTGGGGATTAAATTTTATAAAATGAAAAAAGTAGTACTATTAAGTATTTTAACCCTCGTGTTTTTTGCGAATGGTTATGCACAAAATCCACTATGGAGTAAGACCACTCCTGAACGCGTCGCGGGAATGCCACTTCTGGAGCGCACCTCAACTCCGCTGGTGTCCGAGTTGTGGACACTTAACCTGCCGGCAATAAAATCACAACTGCAAACTGCTCCCGAGCGCGGCAGCCACACCTCTTCAAACGTGATAATTCCGTTTCCACTTGCCGATGGCACGCTGAAGTACTATCGGATTTACGAGGCGTCTGTAATGCATCCTGAATTGGCTGCACGCTATCCCGACAGTAAATCGTATGTAGGTATCGGCGTTGGCGACAAATCATCCACAGTCCGCCTGAGTACTACGATGTTCGGTCTGCACGCAATGATTTTCTCTACCGACGGGACTTCTTATGTTGATCCATACACCACCGACCTCGGAACGTATGTCGTTTACGCGAAAAGAGACCTCGTTACCTCGCGTACTTTTGAATGCCATGTGCAGGAAGAAGCAATAGACGAAGAAGCCTTCAAGGGCGCTGAAACTTCATCACTAGCCAGTGATGGGATCTGGAGGGTATATCGTCTCGCGATGGCCTCTACCATCGAATACTCAGCTTTTCATGTAAATGCAGCAGGGTTAAATGCCGGAACAACAGCACAGAAAAAGGCCGCGGTACTCGCTGCAATGAATGTGACAATGACCAGGGTAAACGCTGTCTATGAAAGGGATATGTCGTTGACCATGCAGTTGGTTGCTAATAATGACGCTGTTATTTTTATTGATTCAGATTCTTTTGATAATAATAACGCAGGAACTTTAATTAATCAAAGTCAGACTGTTATTGACGCCAATATCGGTCCTGCGAATTATGACATTTGCCATACAGTGAGTACCGGTGGCGGCGGTTTAGCTCAATTAAATTCCCCTTGTACCAGTAGTAAAGCACGCGGAATAACAGGTTCGCCTTCTCCGGTAGGAGATGCGTACGATATTGATTACGTAGCCCACGAGATGGGCCACCAGTTCGGCGCGCAGCACACCTTCAATAACTCTTGTTCAAATAACCGTAGCAATTCAACTGCGGTGGAACCGGGAAGCGGTAGCACAATCATGGCGTATGCCGGTATCTGCAGCCCGAACGTGCAAAACAACTCCGACGACCATTTTCACGCGGTAAGTATTGCCCAAATGTCGAATTTCGTGGCCGGTACTGGTAATTGCTCGGTTAATACTGCAAACAATAATCCGGCGCCGGTTGTAAACGCCGGTCCAAATTATACCATTCCTACACATACTGCATTTATTTTAAAAGGTTCGGCAACCGATGCTAACAACGACGCGTTAACATATACATGGGAACAAGTTGACCCTCAGATTAACAGTACTATTTTAGGAACTATAGTAGCCAATCCTCCACTGCCAACTAACAACGCAGGACCTGCGTTTCGTTCTAACTCGCCGTCAACATCACCAAACCGTTATATGCCAAATCTGGCAAGCGTACTTGAAGGCAATCTCGCACCAACATGGGAAGTGGTCCCGGGTGTGGCAAGAACCATGAATTTTGCCTTAACAGTGCGTGACAACAATACCACTAACGGCGGTCAGACAGGTCGTGACGACATGACCGTTACCACTGTGGCTACAGGGCCTTTCCGCGTGTCTTCACCCGATGTTGCCAACGTGTACTGGCCGGTTGGCTCAACACAAACAGTTACATGGGATGTTGCCGGCACCACCGGAAACGGTATTAACACATCGGCAGTAAATATCTTGTTTTCTTCCGACGGTGGACTGACTTTCGACACGGTTTTAGCCGCAGCCACACCAAACGACGGCTCGGAGACAATCACGCTTCCGGCAGGTGTTGCGGCACCATATGCACGGATAATGATTGAGCCGGTTGGAAATATTTATTACGCAGTATCTAAATCAATTGCGGTGGGTTATACCGTAGAAGAAGTGACTGAATGTGTCACCTACAACGGTGTTGTTCCTAATGGAAATATTGTAGGATCCGCGAACCCGGGTTGGTTTGCATTGGGTTCTGTTAATATCCCAGCATCGGAAAACCAGGTGATTACCGATATGAATATGTCAGTGAATATTACACATGCTAACATTAACAATATTGCTATTGGATTAGTGAAGCCGAATAGCACGGTAGTCGACAGGATAATGTATGACCAGGGGTGCCCGGCTTTCGCAGGGACAAGTATCAACACCACATTTGATGATCAGGCTGGAGCCTTGTCGTGCGGGGGTATTGGTGCAGGCAACTCGTATAAACCGTTGAACACTCTTGATACATTTAACGGAATGAACTCACAGGGAATCTGGCGTATAGCCATTGTTGACATGACAGTAGCCGATAGTGGTACACTAAACAGCTGGTCATTGGAACTTTGTACAACTACTACTACTGAAACCCTTTCCACAGAAACATTCGGATTCGCTGATTTCTCGGTATATCCAAATCCGAACAACGGTAACTTTAATGTGAAATTCGACAACTCTAATGGAAACGACGTGAAGATTCTGGTGCATGATTTACGAGGCAGGAAAATCTTCGAAAGCGCCTATCCTGGTGTAGCTGCATTCAACGAAAATATTCAGCTTCAAAACGCACAGTCGGGTGTTTATTTGTTGACCGTTACCGATGGCGAACGCAAAGACGTCAAAAGGATTGCGATTCAGTAAACCATATTTTTGTATAGAAAAAGGGAAGCTTCGGCTTCCCTTTTTTATTTTACGACAATATCGATATTGTTTATGATTTGCGGTACTTCGGTAATTTTAAAATCCATTTTTACCCGCAGGCCGTCGCTTTCACGCTTGACGCTGAGGTTTCCGTCGCGTATCTTATATAAGCCCGTCGCACCACGGCAGAAGCAAAACCTGCCGAACAAAACTTTGGCATTAGCAAGCGTAAATCCGGAGAGCTCCATTTCGGGGTTCGCCGCGTCAATCTCGATGACAATTTCCTCGCGGTAGCCGCTGTCCTGTAGCTGCTCGTCGAAACCTTTTGAAAAGTCATATACTACGACATGTTTATCAGCGCTTTCAACAAGGTTGTAATAAATACTGCCGAATTCGTCGCTTTTGTAATCCAGGCTTTTGTTTTTCTCGAACCTGACGGTGCATGCGCCCTCATCGGGACAGTCACCCGAGGCAACGGCCGCAGTGCTAAAATCGGTGCCTTTC
>CAZLWZ010000238.1:0-3619 GCA_964563275.1 uncultured Flavobacterium sp. | reverse complement strand
TTTGATGAAGTTCATGATACAACGCAAAGATTAGTCGATTATCGGATATATATAACTTGATTTTCGAAGTCGCTATAACCAGCGGGTTCAGAATCAAGTTGTCGACCTGTTGAGGTTGATATCGAGCTATTAACTTATCGAAGCTAACCGCGCTTCCCTGATCCCGGAATACAATAGCCGACAAATCGGTCGAATGGCTTTTCATAATGCCACCGCTAAAGGTGTAAAATTTCAGACTATCGCGTTCTTTAGGGACCGATATGAGGTAAAAACTTTCTTTGTAGGAGAAATATCCTATTAAAACCTGGTCGTCAAAGTCGGGACTGAATGCCGCCGTGTTGACCACACGCGACTCAAAATCAAAAACTGAAGCGCGTATCGTTGAAAAATCTTCGGAAGCCCAATAAGCCGCCGGATTGCCAATTGCATCAAACCCGCTTCCAATTAGAAGCATGCCTTCCGGACGCGACGCTATTAGGCTGTCGCGATAAAACAAAGCGCTGTTGTATCGAAGGGCATGTATTGCTGATTTATCTGAAGCAAACACGAAAAATTCATTTGTGTCAGGGTGCTTTACCTGTAGAAACTGATGCTGCCACGCCGGTTTCTGAAGATCTAAATCTACTGTAGCGACAAGCGCCTGCGCATTCGTTACAACGCATGCAAAAAGAGCAACTATCAGCGGGTAAAATCTCATAGGAATTACAATACGATACTGTAACGAGTTGACTATTCGAATATTGGCAGAATCTCTGAAATATTTTTAAAACTCCTGAAATTTTCATGCACCACTTCATGGTCAATACGCTCGTGCGCCCACGTGGTATGGAACGGGATATGAATTGCATGGCCACCGATGCCAAGTACAGGCAACACATCCGACTTCAGTGAATTGCCAATCATATAAAATTCGTGCGGTTCAATTTCAAGCCGCTTCAACAAATCACGGTAATCTTTTTCCTGCTTGTCCGACATCACTTCAATATGGTGAAAGTAATGGCCCAATCCCGAATTGTGGAGTTTCCGGCGCTGGTCCAGTAAATCACCTTTGGTAGCGACTACAAGTTTATATTTTCCATGCAAAGCCTTCAGCGTGGGCTCGACACCTTCCAGTAACTCGAGGGGTTTTTGAAGCAGTTCTTTGCCATACTCAATGATTTTTTCGACTATCCTGACGCTTATCGTATTATCAGATATTTTCATCGCCGCCTCAATCATCGATAGTATGTAGGCCTTGATGCCATATCCGTAAAGTCCGAGGTTCTCAATCTCAATACGGAAAAGCTCCTGTGACAACCCCTGGTGCGATAAATAGTCGCCCATCAATGCGCAAAACTTCTCTTCGGTCTCCTGAAAATACGGTTCGTTTATAAACAACGTGTCATCGGCATCAAACGCTATTACTTTGATCATCGGCTTAATTTATGGTTTCACCGTTTAAAACATCGGTATCGGGATTAACAAAAACCAACTTGCCATCGGCGTTAGTCGTCATCAAAATCATTCCGTTGCTTTCGGTTCCGCGCAGGTTCCGCGGCGCCAGATTTACCAGGACCGTAACTTTTTTACCGACTATTTCTTCCGGCGAAAAACTCTCGGCTATTCCCGAAACTATTGTTCGGACATCAATTCCCGTATCTACTTTCAATATCAGTAATTTATTCGCTTTTGGCATTTTTTCGGCCTCGACAATTGTCCCTACACGAAGGTCCATCTTCGCAAAATCATCATATTGTATCAACTCTTTCTGTGGTTCAACTGCTTTGTTCTCTGCTGCATTCATTGTCCTGGTGGCTTCTAATTTATCAATCTGTCTTTGTATCTGGTCGTCTTCAATTTTTGCAAAAAGTAATTCCTGCTGCCCGATTTTATGTCCCGGAACCAAAAGCCGCGAAGTCTTAGCAACATCGTTCCAGCCAATTTTTCCTGAGGCAACAGCATCGGCCGCCGCCAATGTCTCATCGGTAATTCCTAATGCTTTTACCGCCTGAGGACGAGCGTCCATGTTTAAAATACGTTTCAACTTTTCAGACGTAAATGGAAGGAACGGCTCCGATAAAATAGCCAGAGCCGCCGCAATCTGCAGCCCGACGTACATTTGCGTCTTTACACGCTCCGGATCATCTTTCATCACTTTCCATGGTTCTTCATCTGCCAGGTATTTGTTGCCCAACCGTGCAACGTTCATCAGTTCGCCCAGCGCCTCGCGAAAACGGTACCGCTCAATCGAACTTGAAATCACAGCCGGATAAGCCTTTAACTCATTTAATGTCTGCTCATCGATTTGCGTAAATTCATTCGGCTGCGGAATTTCGCCGTCGTAGTATTTATTCGTTAAAACCACGACCCGATTAATGAAATTCCCAAAAACAGCGACCAATTCGTTATTATTTCGAGCCTGAAAATCCTTCCACGTAAAGTCGTTGTCTTTGGTTTCAGGCGCGTTTGAAGTCAACGCATAACGTAAAACATCCTGCTGGCCCGGAAAATCTTCGAGGTATTCATGAAGCCAGACCGCCCAGTTTTTGGATGTCGATAATTTGTTCCCTTCAAGATTTAAAAACTCGTTTGCAGGAACATTGTCGGGCATGATATACGAACCTTCCGCTTTTAAAATCGCAGGGAAGATCACACAATGGAACACAATATTATCCTTCCCGATGAAGTGTACTAATTTGGTTTCGGCATCTTTCCAATACGGTTCCCAATCTTTCCCTTCGCGCGCGGCCCATTCTTTTGTCGATGATATATAACCAATCGGTGCGTCAAACCACACATACAGCTTTTTGCCTTCGGCACCTTCAACAGGAACGTCGATCCCCCAGTCGAGGTCGCGCGTCACGGCACGCGGTTTTAGTCCGCCGCCTTCGTCAAGCCACGACTTTACCTGTCCGTAAACGTTGGGTTTCCAATCATTTTTATGTCCGACTAAAATCCATTCGCGTAAAAATGAATCGTATTGGTCCAACGGAAGGAACCAGTGTTTTGTTGATTTTAGCACCGGAATTTCACCGGTTATAGCCGATCTTGGATTGATTAAATCGGTTGCGTTCAGCGTCGATCCGCATTTTTCACACTGATCACCATAAGCTTCAGGATTATTGCAACGCGGGCATGTACCCGTTACAAATCGGTCGGCTAAAAACTGATCTGCTTTCGCGTCATATAGTTGCTCGGTGACTTCTTCGGTGAATTTGCCGTCTTCGTACAGTTTCCTAAAAAATTCCGATGCCGTCTTATGATGGATTTCAGATGAGGTCCGCGAATAATTATCGAATGCGATTCCAAAATCCTCAAACGACTTGCGGATGATCGAATCATATTTGTCGATCAGTTCCTTTGGCGTGATGCCCTCTTTTTTGGCCTTAATCGAAATAGCCACGCCGTGTTCGTCGCTGCCGCAGATAAAAGCGACATCTTTTCCCTGCAAACGCAAATAGCGCGCATATATGTCGGATGGCACATAAACACCGGCAAGATGACCAATATGGATCGGCCCGTTCGTGTACGGAAGCGCTGCGGTAATAGTATATCGTTTTGGATTTTGTAACATTTTAAAGAATTTAGCGCAAAAATAAGCAATCGAACGCAGTTTTTCGTTTTTTTATAGGGAGCTGTT
>CAZLWZ010000237.1:0-3620 GCA_964563275.1 uncultured Flavobacterium sp. | reverse complement strand
CCTTCTCTGGATCCTTGGTTCAGTGATCGGTTTATTGGTGCTCATCCTGATCCTTATACAAATACCGGCGATTCAGAATTTTGCCAAAGACAAGGCGGTAACCTATCTGCAGGATAAAATCAAGACACCTGTGCGTGTTGACAATCTGGATATTTCGTTCCCAAAGAAAATTGTCCTCGAAGGCGTTTTTTTTGCTGATCAGCACGGCGACACACTTCTGCTCGGCGACAGGATTGCGGTCGATGTAAGTATGTTTAAGCTACTCAGTAATACACTTGAAATAAGCTCGGTTGATCTTCAGGGAATTGTGTCGCATGTACACCGTGACCGTGACTCGGTGTTCAATTTTGATTACATTATTGATGCTTTTGCTTCCGATACTCCAAAAGATACCACGGCGGCGGCAATGGAAATCTCATTGCAAAAGATAAACCTCGACCGCGTACGCGTCCGTTTTGATGACAGGATTACCAAAAACGACCTGACCTTCACGCTGAATCATTTCGATACCAACATTACAAATTTTGATCTTGCCAATACCGAGTTTGCTATTCCAAAGATTACCATGGACGGCTTAAAGGTCAATCTTTCGCAAGGGCAGCTGGTTCAGGAGATCGGGCAGGAGACTGAAAAAATAGCCGATTCACTGGCCCAACAGCCAAGTTTCCGGCTTGATCTGGGCGAAGTTGATTTCCGGCGGATTGCGGTCACTTATGATAACGCCGGCACACACCTTGACACCGGACTTTCATTGGATAAGCTTTTTGTAAAATTTAATGAAACCAATATGAAGGAGCAGATCATCGATGTGGATGCCCTTCAGGTCGCCGGCCTCAAAGGGACGCTGGCAATCGGTAAATATAAAATGGCTCCTGCCAAAGAAGAAGAGAAGGTGGATACGGCGCCAATTCCCAACAACTGGCGCGTCAAATTAAATGAAGTCAAACTTAGCGAAATTGCCTTTAAATTTGATGATGAAAATTCGGCGCCTGTAGCGAGAGGAATAGATTATATGCATCTTGATCTTCATGATTTTAATCTCGAAGCGGTCAATATAAATTACTCGTCTGATGCTATTTCGGGACAAATCCAGACAATGCAGATCAGCGAAGAAAGCGGACTGGAACTTCAGGAACTTCGAACCAAATTCTTCTATGGCCCCACCGATGCATACTTAAAAGACCTGTATATCAGAACGCCACAAACGCTGCTTCAGGACGAGCTTGTAGTCAGTTATCCGTCGCTTGATGCCTTGTCGGACAATATTGCGGCAGTGGGTGTAAATGCAAGCCTTGACGGCAGCCGTGTAGGTTTTAAGGATGTGCTGCTGTTTGTTCCGGGTCTGGCCAGCACGAACCCTTTTAAAAGCAATCCAAACGCGATCATGTATATCAATGGCCGCGTGAACGGTACTGTTGGTGATATTACTATTCCGCATCTTGAGGTCAGCGGGATAGGATCGACACGCATTGCAGCAAGCGGCAGAATTACCGGGCTTCCCGATGCTGAGAATGCGTATTTCGATATGACGGTCCGTGACTTCAGATCGACCTCGCGCGACATTGCCGCCTTTGTACCTCCGGGAACTATTCCCACTACGATGCAATTACCGGCACGACTGGCATTAAAAGGAGACTTTAAAGGAGCTATTGATAATTTCACGACGAATCTGAACATCATTACCAGTTCGGGTAATGCTAAAATAAAAGCAGCTTTTGACCAGCGTATCAAAAACAGGGAACGTTACGATGCTGTTGTTGCGATTGATAAGTTTGATATAGGCAGGTTGCTAAAAAATGACTCGATAGGCGTGGTAAGTCTCACAGCCAATGTACAAGGAACAGGACTCGACCCAAAAACTGCAACCGCCGATATGGACGGCCGTTTAATTGAGGCCGAATACAATAATTACACGTACCGCAACCTGACTCTGGCAGGTGGCATCAGTAATGGCTCATACGATATCACGGCCGATATGAGCGACCCAAATCTTACTTTTGACCTTGCTGCCAACGGAGGTTTTGAAGACAAATTTCCATCGGCAAAGCTGCGTCTGAACGTAGATATTGCCGATTTGGAGAAACTCAACCTCCATGCTGGCGTCCTAAAATTACGAGGTAAGGTCGACGCCGATTTCACCAACACGAATCCCGATAATCTAAACGGTAAACTTAGCGCCTATCATTTTGTCGTTGCTACCGAAGAAGATCAGTTTATACTTGATTCCATTAACGTTGTGGCGGTGTCGACACCGGAAATCGACTCTATTTCAGTACGGTCACAATTCATGCGTGCTGACATACACGGAAATTATGAGCTTACGAAAATAGGCACGGCATTATCAAATTCGATTGCCACATATTATGATACTGCGCCACAAATCGCAAAGGCCGAGACTTCACCGCAACAGATAGAGTTTGACCTGCGGATTAACGACGATCCGATCCTGTCGAAACTGATGCCTCAGATCGAGCGACTGGAACCGATAACCATTACCGGCCGGTATAATTCTGAAGGAGATTCTATTGTGGTAAATGGCGAGATTCCGAGGCTGGTTTACGGAAGCAATACAATTTCGGGAGGCGTTTTAACGGTTGATACCCGCGCCGATTCCCTGTTTTACAGTCTTGATATTGCCGAAATAGAAAGTAGCCAGTTTCTGCTTCCAAATACGTCGCTTACAGGAAATATCCGCGACAATGTCATCAGCTATGATCTCAAGGTGCGCGATCGCAAGGAAGAGGAACGTTATTCAATTGCCGGAACATTGTCAAGTATCGATGGCAATACCGAGATAAACCTCGATCCGGATGGCCTGGTGCTAAATTATGAGCGATGGGCTATTGACCCTGAAAACCTGCTGCGTTTTGGCGATGGAATTTATGCCAACGAATTCGGGCTCTCCCGCGAAGGAAGCAGCATTTCCATTCAGTCGCAAGCGGATTCGCCCGATGCGCCTTTAAATATTGAGTTTGAGGAATTTGATATTGAGACCATCACTGGAATTGCGCAGAAAGAAGGTGAAGACGGACTGGCGGTGGGAGGAAAAATAAACGGAACAACCGAACTTCGTAATCTGAATACCCGTCCGGTTTTTATCGCCGATATGACAATTGATAATTTCAGCTTCAATAGAGACACCGTCGGTAACATCAATATAAAAGTCGATAACCGGGTCGCGAATACATATAATGCGAATGTCGAAATAACAGGGCAGGGGAATCAGGTAAACCTCGACGGAGTGTACCGTGCAGACAACAGCAGTTTCGACCTGACGCTCGATATGGAACGCCTCCACCTGAAAAGCGTCCAGGGATTTACGATGGGCAATATGACCAACAGCAGCGGTTATTTGTCGGCTGACATGAAAATCACGGGAACGGCCGAGCAGCCCAATGTTCGGGGTAAGCTTAAGTTTAACGATGGTGCATTCACGATCACGCCGTTAAATTCAAGTTTTAAGCTCATCAACGACGAAATAACATTTACCGACGAGGGACTGGTTTTCAACAGATTTTCGCTTACCGATGAGCAGGATAACGTTCTGTCTTTAAATGGTCGTGTACTGACAGAAACTTATACTGACTTCGGATTTGATTTACAGGTGCGGGCCGATAATT
>CAZLWZ010000236.1:0-3626 GCA_964563275.1 uncultured Flavobacterium sp. | reverse complement strand
CTTCTTCTGCATTTTTTAGAAAGACATCATCAAGTTGTGACGAACGCTTGATCTTTTCCTCGAACGACAAGGAATTGATTGAGTCAATGGCACGTTTTTGTGCCATCGAGGTTGGCGAAAAGAAAAAGAAGGCCAGGAAGACCAACTTTGCCATTGTCGATATTTTATCCTTATTACTGATTTTCGGTTGTTTATGATGGCAATTTACTACAAACTGCAGTAGTTTTTTGAAGCGTAAAGGTTTTTTTATTTTCTGGAAACTAGTTTCTGTTCCTCCATAAGTTGCAGGCAGTCGAAGATCCAGTTTTGAAGATCGGCAGCAATTCGGGCAGCCGCCCGCTTAGTACCTGCAAAAGATTCTTCCCAAATCTTGAGCTGGCTCTTCTGAAGCCGGTGCGTTCGATTGAGCGCGTTTAACTGCAGGCGCAGGATATTCATTTCTTTCAGATGCGTATGTTCCAGCTTGCGGTGATAAAAGAAAATCAGGAAAATGACCGCCGCAAAAAGCATTACCAGAAAAAACAGTAAACACAGCAGCAGATAATTGTAAGGCATAATCGAGATTTTCAGGCGATAATATGAAAATAGGGCTGCCCGATAAATCGAACAGCCCATGATTAGCTAACTACCACTATTAGCCAAAACAGATTTATAATTCCGCCCGGAAGCTGCCGTCGGTAATTTCGACCGATTGGGTTGAATTGTCTACATTTTCAAATGCAGTGCCCGAAAACGTACCTTCAATCTCAGTATCGGTTTCAGACGTTATGACTACGACACCATCACCACGTACCGAGGTGAAGTTTTGAAATTGTCCAATGCTTGCTCCGGCCTTCAAGTAATTGATGTACCCGTTCATGATGTTGTTATTACCCGAGTTATAAGTTCCCGGCCCGCTGTAGTTTGGCACCTGGATTTGTATTGCGTTGCCTGAATTATCACTGCTCTGAATATTCAATACACCATTGGTAATAATGGCAGATGGCGCGAACAATGATGAATTGCTGTAACTTTCGCCATCAACCTTTGCAGTTACATGGTATCCTGCCGTGCTCCCGCCTCCGCCGCCATCATCGTCATTGCTGCATGCACCCAGCAATACCATTGAAACGATCATCAGGAAATTGCTTAATTTTTGTAACATTTTCATAAGAGATAAATTTTATGTTATTAATGATTCAAAAGTATTGCGTGCAGCAAGCGTCGGCAATACGGCATCTGCCCTATATCGAATCACAATTCAATAAAATTTATTCAAAAGAAATATGCGGAACCTCATTCTGAAGTTGCTTGATCATTTCGGCCAATCGCTTTACATGAGCTTGATACTCATGAGTGTTGGCGTTAAAAGGCCGATGTGAAAGAGCTTTTTGAACCGACACCACTCTTTCCATTGTTGGTATAGCCGAGGCCGAAATGTGTGAATCTACGAACCGCTGCCAAATATAATCGATTGCCACCTGGCTCGGATGCAGCATATCGGAAGCGTAAAATCGGTAATCCCGCAATTCGTCCATTAATATTTCATAAGATGGAAAATACGAAGTCGCCTCCGACCCGCAGTCGTCCAGCGCCTGATGCAGACCTGCAATTAAGTTGGCCTTGCTTCGCTGGTTCTCCGCCATGCCGTCTTTGACATGACGAACCGGTGAAACCGTAAACAAAATCTGAACCGTCGGATTTGCGCTCCTCAGCATGGCAACCGTGTTCGAAATGGCAGCTTCGACAGTCTCTACTGATAAAATTTCTTTGGTAAACGCAGCCGAAGCTACCTTGTGGCAATTTGCGACGATGTTCCGGCTTTGCAGTTCTCTGTAAACCCACGACGTGCCGTATGTTATAATTGTATGGCTGGCTTTTTTAATATCCGCCGCTAAACCTGCAAGATTTGCATTCAGCCGCTCTAACATCGCGGCCTGCTGGGGATCATTCATAACAGAATGCACCTCGTAGCACCGCCACAGCCCGTCTTTTACAAACAAATCAGCTTCCGTGTATTTTATTTGATTAATTGCGCGGTAAAGCACCTGCTCAATAGCCAGGGGATGAAATAAAATTCCGAATGGATTCACCGAGCTTCGCAGTTTATGATACGAAAGTTTCTCCGCGATATTCACCGCGAAGCACGAACCGAGGGACAGAACTGATGAGCGATAATCGATTGCGGCGTTGGAAGAGCGAACTGAAACCGGTGTCGTAAATTGCATTGATTTTGCAGATTAAATATTACACAATCAGATCTTTCCGATTGAATTACGGTGACCTGTATGCAAGAAACTAGTTATAGAACGACATCCCGTGCCTTTTCCAGCGCCAATTCAATCCCCGCAACGTTTTTCCCACCCGCTGTAGCAAAGAATGGCTGTCCGCCTCCGCCGCCCTGAATATATTTCCCGAGTTCCCTGACGACCTGCCCGGCATTAAGATTCCGCGAACTGACAAGATCTTTAGAGATGTAGCAGCTAAGGGTTGGTTTTCCCTCATCGGCGGTAGCCAATATAACAAACAGATTATCACCAGCCTCTCCCAGACTGAATGCCAAATCTTTAGCACCCTCAGCACTTAAATCCACCTGAGCTGCCAGAAATCGCACGCCGTTCACCTGCTCGAACCGCGACAACAGATCGTTTTTGAGGCTCTTGGCTTTGTCTTTCATAAGTAATTCGACCTGCTTCCTGAGTTTTGTGTTTTCATCCTGGAGCGAGATAACTGCTTTAATGGGATCCTGCGGATTCTTCAACGTCCGCTTTAAATCCTCTACTGCCTGCTCCTGCTCCTTAAAGTACTGCTTTACCGCTTTTGAGGTAATCGCTTCGATACGGCGTATTCCCGCTGCAACCGCGCTTTCGCTGATGATTTTAAAATGCCAGATCTCGGCGGTGTTTTTTACATGGATGCCGCCGCAAAGCTCAATGCTGTCGCCAAACCGAATCGATCTTACCGTGTCTCCGTATTTCTCTCCAAAAAGTGCCATTGCACCTTCCCCGACCGCTTCCTGTAAAGTAATATTGCGTTTTTCGACCAGCGGTAGCTGCTCCTGAATGCGCTCGTTGACAAAGTCCTCCACTTCGCGCAATTGTTCATCGGAAACTTTTGAAAAGTGTGAAAAATCGAAGCGCAGGTAATTTGGCGTCACAAGCGAGCCTTTCTGCTCAACGTGTGTACCAAGTATTTTTCGCAATGCCAGATGCATCAGGTGTGTCGCCGAATGATTTCCCGCCGCATCCTCTCGCGATTTTCTGTCAACCTGAGCGATAAGAGTTTCCGATATATCTTTTGGCAGTTCTTTAGCCAGATGAATGATCAGGTTATTTTCTTTCTTGGTATCAATAATTTTAATCGTCTGATCAAAACCCGATAAAGTGCCCGTGTCGCCTACCTGACCCCCGCCTTCGGGATAGAAAGGCGTACTGTCGAGCACGATCTGATATATTTTTCCGTCTTTCTTGGAATCAACTTCGCGATACCTTGTGATCCTGACCTCATTAACCAGCAGATCATAGCCGACGAACCCTTCCGGCAAGTCATCTCTGACGATGATCCAGTCGCCACGTGAAATTTCGGAAGCGGCGCGCGACCGTGACTTCTGGACCTGCATCGCCTCTTCAAAGCCTTTCTCGTCAAGC
>CAZLWZ010000235.1:0-3632 GCA_964563275.1 uncultured Flavobacterium sp. | reverse complement strand
TACGGCGGTTTTCTCTGCCTGTTTAAAACCGGGGGATAAAATCCTGGGATTCGACTTATCGCATGGCGGACATTTAACACATGGATCTCCCGTGAATTTCTCCGGGAAACTTTATAACCCGGTCTTTTACGGAGTAGAAAGAGAGACTGGTCGTTTTGATTACGACAAGATTCAGGAAATAGCGTCGCGCGAAAAACCGAAGATGATCATCGCAGGTGCATCGGCGTACTGCCGGGATATGGATTTCGCCCGTTTCCGCGAAATTGCTGATAGCGTGGGTGCGCTTTTAGTGGGCGATATTTCGCATCCTGCCGGACTTATCGCAAAGGGGCTGATGAACGATCCTATTCCGCATTGTCATATAGTGACGACCACGACCCATAAAACATTGCGCGGCCCACGCGGCGGAATGATACTGATGGGCAAAGATTTCGAGAACCCGTGGGGCCTTACAACGCCGAAGGGCGAGATCAGGATGATGTCCTCGGTACTTGACCTGGCGGTATTCCCGGGGAATCAGGGCGGCCCGCTGATGCATACCATTGCGGCCAAGGCTGTTGCTTTTGGAGAAGCCCTGACCGATGAGTTTTTCCATTATTCGATGCAGGTGCAGAAGAACGCCAAAGCGATGGCCGAGGCCTTCATTGCGCGAGGCTATAATTTAATATCAGGCGGCACCGATAACCATATGATGCTGATTGATTTACGAAATAAAAATATTACAGGCAAGGCCGCTGAAAACGCGCTGGTAAAAGCCGAGATCACGGTCAATAAAAATATGGTTCCTTTCGATGATAAGTCGCCGTTTGTTACTTCGGGGATCAGGATAGGAACGCCTGCAATAACGACTCGCGGACTGGTTGAATCAGACATGGAAGTCATTGTGGATTTTATTGACCGGGTGTTGTCTGACCCAAATAATGAAGAGATAATCGAACAGGTCGCCGATGAGGTCAATGCGATGATGAGCGAGCGCGCCATTTTTGTGTTTTAATGTTAAATTGAAAATTACGGCCGCGTGAGCGGTAGAGGCAGGCACCGCGTGCAGCCGATGACGCGACCCGAAGGGGCACGCCCAAATTAAAAAAAACATAGAATGTCTGTACTGAGATTACAACTGCCAACCGATCCGCGATGGGTTAATATTGTCGAGCGAAACATTGAAGAAATCCTGACTGATCACGCATGGTGCGAGCAAAAAGCGGCGTCGAATGCGATTACGATCATTACCATCAACTCGGAATACCCTGATTTGGTGTCGGATATGCTTGCTTTGGCTAAGGAGGAGATCGAACATTTTGAGATGGTCCATGAGATCATTAAAAAGCGCGGTTACAAGTTGGGCAGAGAACGTAAAGACGAGTATGTTGGCGAACTGGCGCAGTACATGAAGCGCAGTAATACCGGCAGCCGCGTGTCGGGATTTGTGGAAAGGCTGCTGTTTTCGGCGATGATCGAAGCCAGGAGCTGTGAGCGTTTTAAAGTGCTTTCGGAAAATATAAAGGATCCCGAACTTTCCAGTTTTTACCGTGATCTGATGGAAAGTGAAGCCGGACATTACACAACTTTTATCACCTATGCGCGCAAGTACGGTGTCGGAATTGATGTTGAAAAGCGCTGGCGGGAATGGCTTGATTTCGAAGCCTCGATAATTGCCAAGTACGGCAAGAGCGAGACCGTGCACGGATAATAGCCAACAATTGCCATGATTACAGTTAGCGAAGCCTTGCCGAACGAATTTAACATCGTCCAGGATATTGCCCGACGCACCTGGCCGGTTGCCTACCGCGAAATACTGTCGAATGCGCAACTGGAGTATATGTTGTCACTTTTCTACTCGATTGAGGCGCTGAATAAAAATGCGGACAATGGCCACCGCTTCCTGATCGCGCGTGAGGCAGGTGTGGTCGTGGGATTTGCATCGTATGAGCTGAACCATTTACCGCGGCAAATTCACATTCATAAAATTTACGTTTTACCTGAAGCGCAGGGCAGGAGTATAGGCAAGAGCCTGATGGATCAAATTGAGAGCATTGCCTTAAAATTTGATCAGACTATTTTGTCTTTAAACGTCAACCGTCAAAATATAGCGCAGCATTTCTACAAGAAAATCGGCTACAGCATCAGCCGCAGTGTTGATATCGAAATCGGAAAAGGTTACCTGATGGAGGATTTTATTATGGAAAAAAAACTTTCGTAGCCGGATCCTCGGTGCTTACTTTCGCAATTTGTTAAGCCTTTTACTGCTGCCGATGGAGATTCTGCAAAGCTTGTAATTAATCTTGTAACAGCGTAGAGTCATATTTTTTGTCACTTTGAAGAGTATTATTTTTGATAAGATTTGCGATGAAAAAGAATGACATTACCACATTGACGGTGCGGGTGTGCGGTTCAATTGCTACGCCGCCTGCGACCAATAGGGAAGAATTCCGGCAGAGTGTGATTGACACTGTATTGCAGGTGATGAAGACGCAGAAGGTGGGAATTCATTACATTGGATATCAGCCTGAACGTACGGGTCTTCATCATCTGGAATCCTTTTCGAGAGAGTATGAAGACTGCGTTTATGTTAGTTTCAATGTCGAAGCGAAAGCTATGAATGCTATTATAAATACAGAATCAAAAGATCATGACGAACTTGTCGATGCTTTTGTACAAATTTTCGAACACAAGACACACCGGCACCTGGAAATTGATTCAACAATAGTGAAAAACGGAACGCGACAACGGATTATTGAAATGAGCAGCAACTGGCAGTATTACCTTAAACATGGATAAATCCATTTTTGTAAAAAGAAAAACCTGCGATTTATGCAGGTTTTTTTTGTGGTCAGATTCTAAAAATCAAAAGTTATTTTAGCTGGAAAAGTAGCGGAAAGAGGAACGTAACGATGATTGTCCAGATAAAGTAAACCGGTAGATAACGGGCGATTGTCGCGCCCACATTTGCTGATGGTTTGCCGGCGATGGCGTGAAACAGATGTGGTACTATTAATAGCAGGTTGATCAGGATCAGCACATTGCCACCAAGTACCGCCATTCGGTTCGGAGTAATTCCCCATTCTGAAATTCGGAATAGGATAGCCGATAACGCAATACCGTTGACGATGACGGTCACTGCCGACAATAGCAAAAGTATCCACGTTTGCAGGTTGTTTTTTGACGTGTTTATGTTCTCGGCAACTGAAAAGAATATCAAAGCCATTACGGCAATCAGCAGTGCATTAAATATCAGAAGGAAGTCCCGGTCGTTGTAAGGATCTTTACCGGAACTAATAATCGCGATAAGATAAGCAACTAACATAACCAGTACTAACGGACTAAAGATTTTAGCAATGACAGGAGAAACCTTTCCTACGAGATTCGGATTAGTTTGCGTCAGCGAAGTCGCAACAATGGGCGCTGCCGCGAGTCCAAAAATAGCTATGTATTCAAAATAAAACTTCTCGATCTGGAGTCCGATTAGCGAGACTGGATTGCATATCCAGAATGAGCGCCGCTTTGAAAAACAAAAATCGCACTTCCTTGGTCAGTGCCGGATTTTTTGTTTTCGCCGCTGCTTCGAACACTTAAAGCCGGATTGCATATCCAGAATGAGCGCCGCTTTGAAAAACAAAAATCGCACTTCCTTC
>CAZLWZ010000234.1:0-3638 GCA_964563275.1 uncultured Flavobacterium sp. | reverse complement strand
CGTGAGAATGGCTCTTTTTTAATGCATATCCACGGATAAGTCTTATCGTCGCGAAGCAGTACATTGTACCGTGGCTGCAGCGTTTTAATGAGGTTATTCTCCAGCAGCAGCGCATCGCTTTCGGTGGCTACCACTATGTGTTTGATGGTTCTGATTTTGCGCACCATGACATTCGTACGGCCTATATCATGAACTTTGTTGAAATACGATGAGACACGCTTTTTCAGATGCCTCGCCTTGCCTACGTACAGCAGCTTGTTGTCTTTATCATAAAATTGGTAGACTCCCGGACTATCGGGCAAAGTTTGAATTTGTAACGCTAATGAAGGCAATTCCATAGCAACAAAGTTACGCAAATTGACACAATGAGATCTCTAAGGCTTAGCTCCGACAAATAATTTAACTACTTTTATGCTTTTTGAGAACTTATGCAAAAGACGGCTCTGCCATTGAATATTTTAGGTGAAACGATTCTTCCCGGCGAAAGCAGGACGTTGTACATGGAAATCGCAAAACTGCACACCACAACCAAGCTAAAAATCCCTGTAATTATTAGCCGATCAAGAGTTTCCGGTCCGGTGGTGCTGTTTTCTGCCGGAATCCATGGCGACGAAATCAACGGTGTCGAAATCGTCAGGCAGTTGATTAGCCAGAAAATCAATATACCGAAGATCGGGACCACAATCTGCATTCCCGTGGTCAACATTTTCGGCTTTGTAAATAAATCCCGTGAGTTTCCTGACGGCCGCGACCTGAACCGCGTATTCCCGGGCAGCAAAAAAGGATCGCTTGCAAGCCGTTTTGCTTATCACATCGTGAAGGAAATTCTGCCTATTGTTGATTATTGCATAGATTTTCACGCGGGTGGCGCAAGCCGATTCAACGCTGCACAAATCAGGATTGTACCTAACAACGCTGCTTTAAAAAAACTGGCTGAAGTTTTCAATGCGCCTTTTACGCTCTATTCAAAAAACATCAGCGGTTCCTTCAGGAATGCCGCCACGAAACACAATATTAAAATGCTGCTTTTCGAGGGCGGGAAATCGATTGACATCAACAGCGATATCGCTTTAATGGGCGTGAATGGCACTAAGCGATTCCTCGCTTCACTTGGCATGCTCAATGTAAAGCATCAGCCGGTTCCGGCCGAACATCCAACGATATACATACATAAATCGGGATGGGTGCGTGCGCTTTGTTCCGGACTTTTCCAGGATCACGATAAGATGGGCACCTTCGTCAAAAAAGGAGAGGTATTGGGCCAGATAACCGATCCGTTCGGGAAGTTTGAAAAAAAAGTCAAAGCACCCAACGACGGATACATCATCAACGCCAATCATTCACCCATTGTTTATCAGGGCGACGCCATCTACCATATCTCAAATGCAACCCCGACCGATGAAGACGAATAAGGAATTTCTCCGCGATAAGTACCGAAAGCTTCGACAAAGTTTAACCATAGACGAAATGGACGGCAAAAGTTTATCAATTGCGAACCTGGCACTAAAGCTTCCGGTGTGGGACCGGCAATATTATCATGTGTTCCTTCCCATCCTGCGCCAGAACGAAGTGAACACCGAATACATATTGCATCTGCTCGCCGGAAAAGACAAAGACGTCGTCATATCGAAAAGCGACTTCTCAACTCGGGAGATGACGCATTATCTGTTAACCGACAGTACAACAATCCGCACGAATACTTACGGTATCCCCGAACCTGAAAATGGCATTGAAGTGCCTGTTGAAAAAATTGACGTTGTTTTTGTACCGCTGCTCGCATACGACAAGGCCGGCAACAGGGTTGGATATGGAAAAGGTTTCTACGACCGCTTTCTTTCGAAATGTTCGCCCGACACAGTTAAAATCGGAGTGTCGTTTTTTGGTCCTGAGACCGCGTGTGAAGATGTGCTTGAAAGCGACATTAAACTAGACTACTGCATCACTCCCGATCAGGTGTACCGCTTTTAATGTTTGAATGCGCGCTTGTTAAAAACGATCAGTATCCCGAGACCGGTTGATATCGCCATATCGGCAATATTAAATATCGCATTAAAGAACGTAAAGGTCGTGCCGCCCCAGAATGGCACCCATTCAGGAAGCAAATAATCGTCGATAATCGGGAAGTACAACATGTCCACGACCTTGCCGTAGAACAATTTTCCGTACGGCTCATCGGCAAAAAGTGTCGCCAGTTGCCCGTGGCTGTCACTGAAGATCACGCCGTAGAAAACCGAATCGATGATGTTTCCTGCCGCACCTGCTAAGATCAGTGAAATTGCCGTGATAAGGTATGGCGAACTGTTCTTCCGCACCGAATCCCAAAGCCAATATCCGATTCCGCATACTGCGACAATCCGGAAGATCGTCAGAATCAGTTTCCCGTATTCGCCAGGTATAACGGTGCCCCAAGCCATGCCTTCGTTTTCGATAAAATAAATTCGGAACCATCGAAAAACCGTTACCTCTTCGCCCAATACGAAGTTGGTTTTTATGTAAATCTTGGAAACCTGATCTACCAACAAAATTATGAAAATGAGCAATGAGGCTTTTCGTAATGACATCCGGAAAATTTTAGTCGGGCAAAATTAGTAATATAAATCAAAAAAAACGCCCCTTGCGGAGCGTTAATGCTATAGTAAAACTGTTACCGCTGCAGATTCTTTGCCTCGATGCTCATCGTTGCGTGCGGAACGATTTTAAGACGTTCTTTGCTTATAAGCTTGCCGGTCACTTTACATATTCCGTATGTTTTGTTTTCCACGCGGAAAAGGGCGTTTTTCAGGTCACGGATAAACTTCTCCTGACGGATCGCCAGCTGTGAGTTTGCCTCCTTTGACATGGTTTCACTTCCTTCTTCAAATGCTTTGAATGTTGGCGACGTATCGTCGGTACCATTGTTAAGGTCATTCATGTATGCGCTCTTTATCAAATCGAGATCGGCTTTTGCCTTCTCTATTTTCTTTAAGATAATTTCCTTGAACTCGGCCAAGTCGGCATCGGAATACCGAATTTTTTCATCTATCATGCTTGCTTGTTTAAAATTAATAACTTGGTTTTTATATCATCAAACTCCACTTCCATCCCGTCTTCAAGAGTTTCGGCAATCACTATTTCACTTGCCAGCGTTTCATCGCCGATGTACTTTTCGTTGCTTTTCACAGCTTCATTGACTGAATTTTCACTTTGAATAAGCACTTTAATCCTATCAGTGACCTCAAAACCGGAATCTTTCCGCATGTTTTGGATCCTGTTTATAAGTTCTCTTGCGATTCCTTCCCGCCGAAGCTCATCCGTGATTGTTATATCGAGCGCAACCGTTATATTCCCGGCGTTCGCGACCAGCCAGCCTTCGATATCCTGAGACGATATTTCGACGTCGTCCCGTGTTAAAGTTATGCTTTTTTGTGACACGTCAAGCGTTATCTCGCCATCCTTGTCCAAAATCCCGATTTGTTGCTGTGTCATTTTCTTTATCTCGCTGGAAATCAAACCAATATCCTTTCCGAAACGAGGACCCAATGTTTTGAAATTAGGTTTTATATTTTTTACCAATATACCCGATGCATCGTCAATAAGCGTGACTTCTTTGACGTTGACTTCGGCCTTTATCAGTTCGGAAACCGCTTCGATTTCGAGCG
>CAZLWZ010000233.1:0-3639 GCA_964563275.1 uncultured Flavobacterium sp. | reverse complement strand
ACGCAGACCAACTCCTGTTCCAACTGCCAACTCCTTAAGAAAATCGCCGGATATCTTTGCACCGGGCTTATTTACATCCTCATGTACAAGCCAGATATTTCCGGCGTCCACAAATACGGCACCGTGAACAATGCTGAAAAGTTTTGCCCGGTATTCCGTGTTCAGTTCGAGTTTCAGATCGCCCGATTGGTCAGGCAAAAATGAACTTGCATCGGTGGGTTCGCGATAGGTACCCGGACCGATCGACCGCGCCCTGAAAGCCCGTATGCTGTTCGTCCCACCGATAAAGAACTGTTTAATAAACGGTAATTCACGTGAATTCCCATAACCATAACCCGTACCAACAATAATCCGGCTGGCAAGTTGCGATGTTAAACCAAGCTTCATGTAGTGACGGAACTCATTCTCGGCTCTGACATACTGGCTGAACGGGACGCCGAAAATCTTCACCGGTTCTTTTTCACTTATATCAGCACCTGTCACTAACCCTGCGACAGTACCGGCTAAATCGAGTGCGCCCTTGTAGTAGATTGTGTGCTTTTTAGCCGATTCCATTGTATTTGTATAGGTATACGAATACGCGGGGCCAAAGATCAACTGGCGCTCAATTACTTTTTCAAGTGATGGATTCTGCTCTATTTGTTCCCTGTATAAAGGCGTCACGTTCATCGGACGAACGTAATTTATTTCGGTCACCTTTAACTCGTGCTCTTTGCGGATGTTTTCCTTCCAGAGGTATCCCCATGAGGCCTTTGCCGAAGTGAGTGAATATAACTGCGACCTGAACTGGAACTCGTAGCCCAGCATTGCCCTGGTTCGGGGCACAAAGGCACTTGAAACGACATGATTAAACGGTGAAATAATACGTGGCCAGATCAGGTTCGCCTCGGCTCCGGCACGATATACATTGAAACCCTTATTTTGCCCCGACACCTGCACTTCAAGTCCGCCAAAAGCAGAAATAGTCAGTAATTCGGCACCGCGAAAAGTATTGCGGTTGCTCCAGTTGATATTGAGCTCCGTACCTGCATAATTAGCGGAGTTCGTTTTGCCTAAAACTTCCACCCTGATCGACTTCTTTTCCTGCGGAGTCAGGTAATAATAAGTGTCAAGCATATTGTTGATGCTGTCGGTAACCCGAAACTGATTTTTTACGAATTGAAACGTACCGAGGTTCACCAGTCGGTTTAGCGACAGGTTGTGGTCGGTGCGGTTATACAAATCACCTTTCTTAAAAAACATCGTGCGATCGAAAACCCGCGGCTTAAAAAGGTCCTCTTTATCGATAATCGTAAAATCTTTATAATTTTCGATGTCCTCGAGCCGAAGGTTCATTGTGTCGCGGTTGATTGTAAAGTTCGGATAGATAAAAATATCATTTATTTTATAAACCCTTCGCGCATTGGCAGGCGTTTCATCTTTTACTTTTACTATCAGGTCGACCTCATGCGTACCTACCGTACTGTCAACCTGTACAAGGAGAAAATCCGGATGGAAGTAATAATATCCTTTCTCTTTTAACCTGCTGTCGATTCGCGTTCTTTCGGCTTTGATCAGATCCAGGTCAAAAGGGTCGCCCACGTTCAGAAAAGTCTTATCCTTAGTAGCCGCTACTGCGGTATCAATCTGAGTCATACCGGAAGGAAACGATACATCTTTAATGTGATATCGTTTTCCGGTAGTAACAGTATAATGTGCCTTGGCTTTTTTCTTTCTGCTCGATGAATCAGCCGAAACACGAGCTTTAAAGTATCCTTTGTTTTCGGAATAATTCTGCAGGACGTCGGCGTTATAATCGAGATCGACCTGGCTAAACAATACAGGTGGCTCCCCTACCTTGGTGCGAAGCCAATGACGCAAACCGGATGCTTTCTTTGGCTGACCCGCAATGTTGTAGGCGTACAGCTTCGGACGGAGACCCAGTATAGTAGTGTTGGGTTTTGGCCTCAGCATGCCCTCCAGCTCGCCGCGGAGTAACTTGCGCTCTTTACGTGAAGCTTCATCATCTTCTATTTTGACGTCTCCGCCAATGTAAAGCATTTCTCCTTCAGCTAAATACTTGGTATTGCTGCAGGATGCCACGAAAAGCAACATCAGTATAAAAAATGGAAAATACTTATTGGTCATCTCGTTATTCTTTATCTTTTGTCTCCTGTTCTTCTGAATCTTCTGACTCTTTTTTATTGGCTTCTGCCTGTCTTTTCTCTTCCCTTTCCCGCAAAATAGCCTCTTCTTCTGCCCGTTCCTTCTCCCTGAGCTCCCGTTCCCTTCGCTTCTGCTGTCTTTTTAAGCGTTTCTCTTCTTCTGTTCTGTGGAACAGTTCTCTAAATTCGTTGTAGTCCATTGTGATGATAAATGCTACGCCCGTCTCAATCACCTGCCCCTGCAGTGCTACCTGATATTCATCCTTTCTATAGGCGCGCAACATGTACCTGCCGTCTTTGGTCAGTTGATAATCAACCGATACGTCTCCCGCTATATTCGTAGCTTCCTGATTTTCCTGCTGCGGACCTTCCAGGCCAAAACTGCTTCCTACAGTAACCTTCAGGCGGTCATTCAGCAAACGTTTTGAAACCCCAACATTTAAATCGGTACGGTCTTCCCGTTGCCCGCTTGTATAATCTTCGGTCGATTCAAGGTCAAAATCCAATTCAACTCCTGAGATCAAATCGCCGGCAAGGTCGTTAAGTTGCTGCGATAATATCTTGCTGACACTCTGCCTGGCCATTGTTTCGGCACTTGCCGATCCGGCTTCACTGGCAAACGGGTTTTCACCGATAAACCGGTTAAGAAGAAGCAATGCAAATACCTGCTTATTGAGTTCCGACGGTTGCTGCCGAAGCTCGGCGAGTTTTGCACGCGATGTTTCCACAATTTCAGATGCCACACCGTAGTTGCTCTCCGGCAGGATGATGTCAAACGTAATTGTCGGCTTTAGCAATTCGCCGGTCATCTTCAATTCGGTTTCAAACGGCAGCCGCTGTTTATAAGTGTTGCGTACCCCTGCCGTGACGCCCGCCAACTGGTCACCTACCAGGTCGATAGGTGCCGTATTTGCCGTGTAATAGGCGGTTATATCGATATTGGCGTCGGTTGGTTCACCATTCCACTGGATGTAGCTCCCTTCTCGGATATCAAACCTCCGCCTTATGAAATTAAATGACATTTCATAAGCGCCTTCGGTAATTTCGTAGCGTCCGGTAAGGCTTGTTTTGCCCGAAGGATCGATACCACCACTGAGCTGGCCCTCTCCCTTAAGACTTAGGTAGTCACCGTTCCCTTTGTCAATAATCAGCGAAAGTTCAGCTTCCTCGACGATTTCGACATTTAACGTGATGTCCATACCTTTGTAATCGGACTGATTTAACGAATCGACCGCTACGTGAAGCCTTTCGGTTAGTTGCGGGTTATCCTGATCAATAAACTCGACAATTCCCTCGCGGTCGGCGACAGCAGGATCCGACTGTGGGAGTACCACACTCAAATCAGTGTCTTCATTAATTTTCAGAGAACCATTGACCACAGGTTCATTGAGGTTCCCGCCGATGCCCAGCTGTGCGTCGAGATACAACGTACCGTAATACATGTCGTTATCCTTTGCAGTCGAATTAATCGCTCGGAAATTATCGGCCCGCACCT
>CAZLWZ010000232.1:0-3651 GCA_964563275.1 uncultured Flavobacterium sp. | reverse complement strand
AATGCCACCACATTAATGTCAACTTTGGGGGTTTCCAATCAGATCAATGAAAGCATGAATGGCCAGGGCACTACCCAGTCGATTCAGCGCAAAAGTGACGGTACTTACGAAGTAAAATCACCAACCCCGGGAGCCAACAACGACGGCAGTGGAGTAGTTTTTAACGGCGTAACAATTCTTACCGAGGTGACCGAAATCAATGAAGGAGATTCGTTCAACATTACCTTTACTACAGAAACCAGCGTTACAAGCAATCTTTCTTTTACGATCAGCCTTAATAACGGCAGCTTTAACTCTGCCGATTATACAGGCAATGTTAACATAGTTATTCCCGCCGGAAGTAGCTCTTCCTCCACAACGATCACCGTCATCGACGATGCGCTGGACGAGGGCGATGAGTTGCTGAAAATTAAATTCGGGACGCTTCCTACTGGCTACAATCGCCTTAATGACGCAGTTGAAATACGGGTTATAGATAACGATTATACCACCGCTCCTTGGGGAACACCGCTAAACCCGACGTACGGAATAGTATCGTCGACGGCGCCTGACGGATATTATGATTCCCTAGAGGGACTTTCAGGCGAGAACCTGCGGCAGGCGCTTCAGGATATTATCGCAAATCCCGCGGTTGTACGTGAACATACTTATGGCGATGTAACCGACATCTTATACGAAGCCGATCAAAATCCTTTAAACAGTAATGAAGTTTGGTTGATGTATGTAGAGCAGGGCAGGGCAAAATACAAATTTCAGACCGTCTCCAGCAGTACGGGATTGTGGAACCGCGAACATATCTATCCGCAATCGCGCGGTGGTTTTGCGAATGCGACAAGCTCAACGCCTGACGGAATCAATGTCTGGGATGTCACTGGTCCCGATGATCTTGCGGCAGGCCATTCGGATGCGCATCACATCCGTGCAGAAGACGGACCCGAGAACAGCAGCCGCAACAACAGGGATTTCGGCGACGATTACAATGGACCCGCAGGAACAGCAGGCAGTTGGCGTGGTGACGTTGCCAGAAGCATTTTCTATATGGCTGTCCGATATAATACACTCAGCGTAGTCGAAGGAAATCCGGCAGATAATACTATGTACCAATTGGGCGACCTTAATTATCTGCTCTCCTGGAATAATTCCGATCCGTCGGATGATTTCGAAATGAACCGCAACAACGTTGTTTACACATGGCAGCACAACAGGAACCCTTTTATCGACTATCCTGAACTGGCCGACTACATTTGGGGAACTAACGCAGGCATGCCTTGGCACGCGAGCTTGTCTGTGAATTCGTTTAATACCGATTCAATCACAGTTTATCCAAACCCAGCCGATAATCATTTTACTGTTTCGGGAATAACAACCGAAGCCGAAATCGGGATTTTTAATATCTCCGGAATCCGACTTCAACAAGCAAGGGTAACATCAGGTACTGCTGTCGAAATCGAATTGCCGACAGGAATGTATTTTGTTAATATTACTGTAGATGGCGCTTCAACCGTAAAGAAATTACTCGTACGGTAGGACCCTATTACCTGTCGTAATTAATGAAGCCTCTGTTGAGGCTTTATTTTTTTATAAAGTACATTATAAAAAGCATCTTTACTTTCCGATGCAGAAATTCGCAAAAATATTACCCAGCAATTCGTCATTCGTTACCTGACCTGTGATCAGGCCAAATTGATACAGCGCTTCCTTAATATCTATCGCCATCAAATCGGCTGAAAGGTTGCTTTGAAGCCCATACTTTACTTTCTGTATTTCATCAAGCGCTTTAAGTAACGAGTCATAATGACGTGAATTTGTTATGATGGTTTCGTTATTCCGAAGCGCCCCGGTATTGACAAACGAAAGCAGTTTTGCTGTCAGCTCGTCAACGCCGCTTCGTTCTTTAGCCGACAAGAACATAGTAGCAGCGACTTTCGTATTCACCTCTGCTAATTCCGTCGTAATTTCGTGAATTTGTTCCGATGAGATTTTATCGGATTTATTGACAAGTACGACAACGGGTTTCAACGGAAATTGATTAATGATTTTTTCAATTTCGATCCTGCTTTCCGATAATTTCCGAGGATTGGTCAACTGCAAGCCGTCCATTAAATACATCACTACTTGTGCCTGCGCAATTTTTTCAAAGGTTTTTCTGATGCCGATACCTTCCACAATATCCGACGTTTCGCGTATTCCCGCCGTATCGATAAACCTGAATCCTATGCCACCAATCACCAGTTCATCTTCAATTGTGTCGCGGGTCGTTCCGGCAATTTCCGATACAATCGCACGCTCTTCGTTTAGCAGCGCGTTAAGCAAAGTCGATTTTCCTACGTTTGGTTCGCCAACGATAGCAACCGGAATTCCGTTTTTGATCACGTTTCCTACCGCAAACGAATCGATCAGCCTCTTTAGCACCGCTTCGATTCTATTTAACAGCGCGGTAAATTGTGTTCGGTCGGCAAATTCGACGTCTTCCTCGGCAAAATCGAGTTCGAGTTCTATAAGCGACGCAAAGTTGAGCAGCTCGCTTCGCAGTTGCGCGATTTCGTTTGAAAACCCGCCACGCATCTGTTGCATCGCAATTCTGTGCGACGCTTCGTTATCAGACGATATTAAATCGGCAACCGCCTCTGCCTGAGACAAATCAAGTTTTCCGTTGAGGAACGCGCGCAGTGTAAATTCGCCAGCATTGGCGGCACGGCAGCCTTTTCGCAACAGTAACTGTATTATTTGCTGCTGGATATAAGTCGATCCATGGCATGAAATTTCAATCGTGTTTTCGCCGGTGTACGAATGCGGGCCGCGGAAGATCGAAAGCAGAACTTCATCGATTATCTTCTCTCCGTCGGTGATGTGTCCCAGGTGCAATGTGTGTGTTTTCTGCTTTGCTAAATCCTTCACACGCGACGGCTTAAATACCGAGGAGGCGATCTGAATGGCATCGGGCCCCGAGATACGAATGACCGAAATTGCCCCGGCCCCTGAAGGTGTTGCGAGTGCTACAATGGAGTCTTGAGTTATCATACGCAAAAGTAAAATAAATTAGGCGCAATGGCAACGATATACGGCACTCCGCGTAAAATCTGATTGCGATTATTAAATATTTAATAGTTTGCGTAACTTTAACTGATTCAAAAGAATTAGCACCATGAAGAAAATCCTTTTTCCTACCGACTTCTCTGAGACATCCAACAACGCGTTTGTGTATGCGCTGCATCTGGCAAAAAATATAGGAGCCGAGGTTCTAACGGTGCATGTATATGAATTGCCTGTGGTTGATTATATTAATGTACCGGCATACCTGGCTGATATTTATGACACTGTCGAGATGAGTAATTTCCAGAATTACAAAGATCAGATTCCGATACTCCACGAGATCGCTGACCGCAACGGATTATCCGACATTAAAATCAGCAATATTTTGATGGACGGTGACCTGGTGAGCACCATTTTGCAATTGATCAAAGAAGATAATATCGATTATGTGGTCATGGGAACCAAAGGTGCTTCGGGATTAAAGGAAACCTTTTTGGGGTCGGTTACCGGCAGCGTTATGACCGATTCCACTGCGATCGTCCTGGCCATACCCGAAGAGTCAGAATACCGTCCTCTACAACGTATTACGTTTACGACAAGGTTCCGCGATAAGGATAT
>CAZLWZ010000231.1:0-3658 GCA_964563275.1 uncultured Flavobacterium sp. | reverse complement strand
CGGAGTTCGTGAACCTTCGGTTTCAAGGCTCGCTTAAAATTTGCTTAATTTTCTAGCCGGGCTGCGGCACCGAATACCCCAGCCGCTCGCCTGCATACTTACAAGCTGATTAGTGCAATCTAACTGCTCGTACCATGAAGAAGCACTTTGGCGGGCGGGGCTCGACTTCGGGGTAATCTTCCTTTCGCCAGGGCAGCGCCATCTTTGAAAATTTAAAGCAAATTTTAAGAGGCCGGAGCTGCAGGTACTTACATCCAGCACCCTGCTAACGACAAAGGACACGTCACTTCGAGTTGAGCGGCGTTGCGATCAGGTAACGACGCGAAGTATCGGGAGTCAATATTTTGGTTATTATTTTCGCTAACTAATTTTAAAAAGCAGCAATATTATGTCGGAAATTTGTACCTTGTCTAATCCCCAACGTATCGGCAATGAACAAACTTCTCTACTACATCGATAACGATTCTGATGATCTGACCACGTTTCTCTATGCCGCGAAGTCCCTTGATGTAGAGGTGCGGCTTTTTAAAAACGGAGAGCAGGTTTTGGATCAACTGAAGCAGAGTGAAGAAAAGCCCTGTGCGATTTTTGTGGATCTCAATATGCCGCGTATCGATGGTTTCGAGGTAATATCGCGGATTGTTGGCGACCACGAGTTGGCACCCGTGCCGCTGATAGCTTTTTCAACTGCAAACGACGACGTTTCGATACAACGTGCCGCAAATGCCGGCGCAACATGTTACATTGCAAAACCGAACACTATTGCACGCCTGAAAAAGATTTTGAATTTCGCGGTCAGCACCACATGGCAAGGCTTTGACAGGAACAAGAACTTTCTGGTCAAGCGCCTGTCGTGAAATCATTCGGGGAAGAACAAAGTAAAAGTTGTTCCCTCGCCCACCCGGCTCTCCACGGAAATCGACCCGCCAAGAATCTCCAGTTGCGTCTTGACCATAAACAGCCCTATTCCTTTTCCTTCCACGTTTAAATGAAATCTCTTGTACATTCCAAATAAATCATCTTTCGTGCTTTGTAGATCGATTCCACTGCCGTTATCGGTAAATGTGAGCGCGATACCATCAGATGTAGGCTGGCTTTTAATCCTGACCACCGGCGGGACATCAGGCCTCCTGTATTTCAGCGCGTTCGAAACCAAGTTATAAATAATGCTGTGCAGATAGCTCCTGACGGTAAAGATTTCGTCAATACTATCGAAATCGGTCAGCACGGTGCCATTTTCGGCCGCGATCTGCGTGCTGATAGTCGCCAACACTTCCCCGGTGACAGTTGTCAGTGTCAGTTTCTCCTTCCTCTTGTTCCCGTCCGCCTTCAATTGCAGTACATCGTTAAGATCGGTAATGACGCTGTTTAACCTCCCGGCAGAACTTTTTAATAAGTCGATGATCATTTGCTGTGTCTCCCGGTCATACCCGCCGTCGCTCAGTTCTTCGACCAGCCCCATGATATTCGTGACCGGCGCCCGAAGGTTATGCGAAACGATATAGGAGAACTGCTTCAGTTCAAGGTTTACCGCGACGAGGTCATTGGCGTATTCCTGCAGGTTTTCATTCAGTTCCAACATCTTTAACTCAGACAGTTTTCTGTCTGTTATATCCTTGAAATAAATCGACAACCCCAGCGGCGACGGGAATACGGAAACCTGAAGCCATTTCTGGAACGAAAAGAAAAACTCGTCAAATTCGGTTTTAGCCTGCGTCTGCATCGCACGGTGGTACTGTTCATAGGCTTCAGTGCCGATGTACTCCGGGAAGACATCCCAGACCACTTTGCCAAGGACATCGTCACGGTTTGTTGACAGTACCTGCTCGGCATTGCTGTTCCAGTAGTTGACACGCCAGTTTCGATCAACAGCGAAGAAGGCATCGCCAATACTTTCCAGGATTACATCGCGTTCCCTGAAAGCATCTAAAGCGGCTTTTTCAGCATTTTTATACTGCGTTATATCCTGAATACTGCCGAAGATCCGTACAGCTTTACCGTTGCGTTTCTCAACTTCACCTATAATCCGGACACACCGATCGGTTGCATCGTCTGCGATGAGTTCAACTTCAATATCATAGCCTTTGCCGTAGTCAACAGCGTCGTTATACGCCTTCTCTGCTATCTCACGTGATGCGCCTTCCCTGTATGCCCTGAGGGCTGTGTGGACATCGACCTCAGCATACGGAGTGCCGTGGATCTCTTTTGTATAATCAGAACGATACAGGGTGTTATTGGATATATCGATCTCGAAGTGCCCTAATTTTGCAAGCCTCGCCGACGAACGCACAAGCTTCTCAAGCCTGCGCTGCTCCGTAATGTTGGTCGTTATCGTTATCATCCCTTCGAACTGCCGACGGTCGTCGTAAATGGGCCGTGCAGTAATTTGGTAAGTATGGTGCTGGCCTGTCTGATCCTGCTCTGAAACCTCTCCCGACCACACGTTACCGCTGTTTATAGTTTGCCACATTTCGGCAGCCTGTACTGTATGCACGGGTGCTACCAAATCCGTAAACATGGTACCGGATACATCCGTTGTCTTGTGTCCGAATAATTCTTCCGCGGCACTATTCCAATACGTGATAATGCCTTTATTATCGGTGGCAACGACAGCCTGCCCGATGTTATTGAGAAGATGTGCTTTAAAACGGGTCAGGTTCTCGGCCTTCCGCCTTTCGGTCGCCCGCTCCTTCTTCAGAACATTTAATTTGTACGAGGCTCCGGGTATCTCCTGCTCGGCTTTATATCGGAGTATCTGATCCGTAATTTGTTCTGCGGAACGGGACATTTCCCCCACCGTAATATAATCCAGCGCCCCCAGGCGAAAGGCTTCGGTGGCGGCATCTTCCGAAATTTGTGTCCCCAGAATAATGAAGGGAACAGTTATGCTCTTCCTCCGCAGCAGGCTCATCGCGCTGCGCCAGCACAACGGGCCTTCATAATCAACCAGGATTAAGTCGGGTTGATGCATTGCGACAGCTTCTGTAAGTTCGGTGATGCCAGTTACAGCAACAACATTAACCCAGCGCCGATCGTTGTCAGATAAGCCATTCCTGCTAAATTTGGATTTATAAACAGTACCTGCGTATAGTATCTTCATTATCATTTTTTTAGGCAAGCGGTCCATAAGCTGGAATCCTGCATCGGAAGGATTTTTGACATATTTGTCAAACCTTACGCTGAATCCTGTGTACCATCGGAAGCTGCCTTGTATGGCCTCACCATGCAAAACAAATAAAAATGCCCGGTGTTAACGGACTGTTTTACTATCGGGCGCTGATGCCGTACATTATCCACATAAAGTTAGTCATCTTTATTATAGGCTTTTCCTGCTATTTTGTTAAAATAAGAGTAGTTGGTGCAGAGGACTTGAAACAGAGGGTGAAGATCCATGATAAATATTGATAGCTATAGCCAGGACCCCTACGAAGGACTCACCCGCCGCGACACTATATCTTTTGCCGGACATCCTGCCGTTTACAAACAGAAAATCGAGAAGCAAGCCGATAAGCTTCTAACCCGCGACACTGTTTCGGGTCGCTTTGTTGAGAGAATTCTGATCGCGCGGACTTGCAGTCCGTGCAAATAAACGTGCATACTTAATACTGTCATATTTAAAAACAACTTGCAACTGTATATCCATACTTTATCATAGCCA
>CAZLWZ010000230.1:0-3660 GCA_964563275.1 uncultured Flavobacterium sp. | reverse complement strand
GTCGCCCATCAATTGCATGAAAAAAGCGACCGTTCGGCAGCCCCTTTGATTGAATTCAATTGCGGCGCCATCCCAGCAGAACTGATCGAGAGCGAACTCTTCGGCCATGTGAAAGGTGCGTTTACGTCGGCAGTACGCGACCGTGCAGGAAAATTTGAAGCAGCTGATAAAGGAACGATCTTTTTAGATGAGATTGGCGACATGAGTTTGTCAGCGCAGGCAAAAGTGCTTCGGGTGTTGCAGGAAAGTATGATTACACGTGTGGGTGCCGACAAGGACATTAAAGTAGATGTGCGTGTTGTTGCGGCTACAAACAAAGACCTGACAAGAGAAATCGCCGAAGGCCGTTTCCGTGAGGATTTATACCATCGGCTCGCGGTGATCCTGATCAAGGTTCCGGGGTTAAATGACAGGCGCGAAGACATTCCGCTGTTAGTCGAACACTTTACTCATAAAATCGCAGCCGAACACGGCGACGCGCCCAAAAAGTTCTCAAAACAAGCTATCGAACTTTTAAAAGAGTACGACTGGACCGGAAATATACGCGAACTCCGGAATGTAGTCGAAAGACTGATAATTTTGGGCGGAAATGAAATTTCGGAAACCGACGTACGTCTTTTCGCAAGCAAATAAACGGGGTCATGGCCTTTAGAAAATTATGAAATTAAAAAAAATAGATCCAAACCTGCAAAAGGCGTTGGTGGAAGCCGGATTAACCGAAGCGAACGATCTGCAGCAGCACACATTCGCAGCGATTAAAAGTGGCGCCGATTGCGTTATCGCGTCTCCTTCGGGTTCAGGAAAGACTACAACAATTGTCATCAACGTAATTCAAAAACTGGCGAAAGCATCAGGTGAAAGCACAAGAGCGTTGATTTTAGCCCAAGACAAGGAAAAGGTTGTTGAGATGAAGCGACTGTTTGACCTGTACAGTGATTTTACCGATTTGCGCGTCCTTGGCGTTCATGAAAAAGGCGACATAGACTTTGACAAAAATGTAATTTCGCTGGGGCTCGATATCCTGATTGGAACTCCAAATCGCATTAATGCCATGTTTGCCTCGGCTGGTTTTAACATGAATACTGTAAAGATATTCGTTGTTGACGATGCGGATGTATTGTTCCGAAACCGCATGGACGTTGTAGTCCAGCGGCTGTCGAACAGCGTCGAGAAAACGCAACGAATCTTTTTTACGACAGCGCTCACTGAACGCGTTGAAATTTTGGCAGATAAAATTATGATCGAACCACTTTTTTTCGAGGTTGATGACGAGTCAGATCTTGAAAATTAAAAAAAAATGAGCCATGGGATTAATAAAAATATTTTCGGGAAGTGAGATTTTAGCTAATGCGCTTCGGATGAAGATCGAAGAAGCCGGCGTGAGTACCGTCGTTAAAAACAATATTCAGTCGGCCCGTATGGCGGGATTCGGTACTTTCAACCAGGCAGTTGAAATTTTCATTCAGGAGACCGATTTCGGAAAAGTCAGTAAAATAATTGATGATTTCCGGATGAGCATCTGAAAGTGTCAATTAACACCCGTTTAACACCGGCGATCTTTTATAATCTGTAACTTTTGATGACTAAAAATTAAAGTTATGGATAATCATTCTCTGCACCACGGTACCGGCATAAAATCAATCTGGAAAACTTTTTCTTCCGACACATCTTTCCCAACCATGACTGGCGATGTCCAAACCGAAGTCGTTATAATCGGCGGCGGCATCACCGGGATTACAACGGCACAATTATTAAAGGAAGCGGGTTTTAGAGTGGTTGTTATCGAAGCGCGTAAAGTGGGCGGTGGCAGTACAGGCCATAGCACCGGCAATCTGTACGCTATGGTTGAGCAGGGATTGGACACAATTAAAAATAAATACGATTTAGAGACAGTTCGTGCAGTTACTGCCGGGCGACGTGAAGCCGTAGACCTGGTGGAGCAGAACGTTGACCGATATGCGATTACATGTGATTTCAGGCGACAACCGTGGATATCGTACGCGGCAAATGAAGGGCACGAAGCTAAAATGGAAACCGAATATCAGGAAGCACGTGCCGGCGGACTCATCGCGTCCAAGTTACAACCGGGAGACATTCCTTTTAAAATGGTGTCGGGTGTCCGAGTCGAGAACCAGGCACAGTTCAATCCTCTACGGTATGTGCAGCAACTGGCAATGGCAATCGCCGATGAAAACTGCGTGATTTATGAGAATACCGCCGCCGTTAGCATAGAAGAAGAGGAACTAAACGCGGTGGTAGCCACCGCAAAAGGCCGCGTTTTTGCAAAATACGTAATACATGCTACACATACGCCTAAGGGACTGATGGTCGATTTTCATTCATCCTTAGGTCCGTACCGCGAATATGGTGTAGCAGCGAAACTGGCATCAGGGCAATATCCCGAGGGAACGTTTTGGGGTTATTACAATGTGAATGACCGATTTTCAATACGGACATACGATCACGACGGTGAGCAGCGAGTAATTGTCGTCGGCCAGCCGCACAAGGTGGGAACGAAAGAAGACAATGTCGAAAATATTGCCACGATCGAGAAATTCATGACGGAGCATTTTGATATTGCTGAGTTCACAAATCGATGGGGCGCGCAAAACTACAAACCTGCTGATTCACTGCCATACATCGGATATCGTTCAAAAGGATCCAAGGTGCTGCTTGCAACAGGTTTTTCATCCGACGGTTTGACATATGGAACGCTGGCAGCAATGGTGCTGCGCGATTTGCTGACGGGCGTTGAAAACATATATACAAGGATATTTGATGCGACCCGTCACAATCCGGCAAAAGCTGCGGCAAAGGTTGTCAAAGAAAACGTAAGTAATGCCGGAGCACTGATTAAAGACTACATTTTCTTCAAAGATGCCAATCTGACCGACATTCCCGAGAGCGAAGGGAAAGTTATTGAGGTTGACGGGAAAAAAGTCGCGGTCTTTCACGAGAGCAACGGTGTTGTAAAAGCGTGCTCTGCAATTTGCACCCATATGGGTTGCGTAGTCCATTGGAATAAAGCCGAGCGTTCATGGGATTGTCCATGCCATGCATCCCGCTTCGATACCGATGGTTGCATCATAGAAGGCCCGGCGCTGACGCCGCTACAGAAGGTCGACATCCTGAATGTGAGCGAAGATATATAAATCGTAAATTAGCGCCTGCTAATTCGATAAAACTTGCAATGAAAACTTCTTTTGAAACCGAGCGGCTTTTCCTTCGGGAAATCGTTCCCTCTGACGACATAGGATTATTCGAACTTGACTCTGATCCCGAAGTACATCTGTACCTGGGAAATAATCCCGTCAAAAATATTCAGGAAACAAGGAAGAACATTGCCAACATCCGGCAGCAGTACCTTGAAAATGGCATCGGGCGATGGGCGGTGCTGCATAAGGATACGCAAGAATTTATGGGTTGGGCCGGCCTGAAAGTGGAAAAAAATGTGAACGGCCATGGTAAGTTTTATGATTTGGGTTATCGCTTAAAACCCAAGTTTTGGCATAAAGGATACGCTACCGAAGCGGCCAGGGCTTTTGTCGATTTTGGTTTTTCGGAAATGAAACTTGATAAAATCTGCGCCTATACATCGGCCTTAAATGTTGCGTCGGCCAAAGTTCTGCAGAAGTGCGGACTTCAACATGTAAACACCTT
>CAZLWZ010000229.1:0-3668 GCA_964563275.1 uncultured Flavobacterium sp. | reverse complement strand
ATTGACTGCTGCAAAGAATATGAGGAAAAAGATGTATGACCTTCACCAGAGCCAGTAAGAAAATGAAAAACGCTGAAACTGTTAATTTCGCGTCTAAAAAGATGCGTTTAAAATTTGTAAATTTGTACTAAAAATACCACACATGTTGAGAATTTATCCCGGAGAAATTTTTAAAGACGTAAATTTAAATTATCCCTTACAGAAGAAATATGCCTTATCTAACAGAGGAAGACTTGTCAGTTATATAGGTGAGCTAAAGAACGGAACGGAATTAAAAGGAAGCGTTCTTGAGAACTATAGGATCTGGAAGTTATGGGTTGTAGATGATGGCAGGAAACGCAACCTGACTTTATATATCCATAAGATGGTCGCAGAGCTGTTTGCCGAAAAGCATTCGGCGGACCAGAAATATGTTATTCACATCGATCACGACAGGACGAACAATGATGCCCGTAACCTTAAATGGGTCAATTACGAAGAAAAATTAAATCACTACCAAAAAAGTCCGCGGGTGATCAAAGCCAAGCAGAAATGGTCGGAACCAAATTTTCGTTTAACCGGCCATAAATTATCAGCAACCGATATCATTCACATTAAGAAATTAATATACGACCCGAATAGAAAGACAAGGTTAAAGATGATTGCAAAAAAGTTCGGTATCAGCGAAATGCAGCTTTACAGGATTAAGCGCGGTGAAAACTGGGGTAATATTAAGATTTAAGTAATTATTGCGCCGGACCACGCGAGCAGCGGTGATTCAGATTAGTAATCCATATCAGGGCATTTCGACGTGATTCGTGGCTCCGCGATTATCGGACAGCTACTGCTACTGCGATTACTCGAGCTTGTTCAGCAGTTCCGCCGCCTCCTTCGACTGGTATCCGCCAGATTCTGCAATAATGCGCAGCGTTGATTTACTTTCCGGAATATTGCCGAGTTTAAGTTGGCACAGCGCCAGGTACCACAATGCTTTGTCGCTGAATTTTGGTGACCACGTAGTTTGAGATAAAATTTCTGAAGCTTCAGATAAATCCTCTAAATTCATCAACGATAGCGCCAGATAAAACCTGGCAGGTTCATCACCCGAGCTTTCGACGATACCATTGAACAACTCGGCCGATTTTTCATACGCGCCGTTCTCATAAGCTTCGAAAGCCTGTAATCTGATAGTTGTTTCACCGTCATTATTCCGGATTATTGGCTCTACCACATTTGGATATGTTTCGAAATACTGGGAGTACAGTTTGTCATTTGATGGATTGAGGATGTAAATCCAATATGTAATTCCTACTATAATTAGTATGCTGGCCGCATAAGCCAGCCATTTTGGGAAAGTCGATTTTTTGGATTCGAACGACTGTAATTTTACTTTGAGTTTCTTACGCTCTTGCGCAGTAATGGCTTTTTTCAGATTCTCCTGGAAGCGGACTTCGGCTGCAAACTCAATGTCTGATAGCAACGCATCGAATGTGGTCCTTTCGGTTAAAGAAAGCCGGCCCTCAAAATACTTTTGTATTAGTTCGTCATTACTCATTCGCTTATTGTTTAGTTAACGCTCTCAATGCTTTTAAACATCTCGATTTCTGGCTTTTGGTGACATCCTTGTTCTCATACTTCATCAGCGCGGTAATTTGGTCCAGATTCCTTTCTTCATAATAAAACAGCCTTAATATCTGTTGGCATTGAATCCCTAATCTGGAGAACGCCTGATCGATAATCGCGATGTTTTCATCGTCGTCTTCTTTAAGATCCGGCCATTCGAAATGCACATCTTCTATTTGCTCATAGGAACTCATGTTACCTTCCTTTTTGAGTTTTGCGTAAATCATGTATTTCCCAATGGCGAAAAAGTAGGTTTTCAGCGAACTTTTGATCTCATCCAGTTTCCCTTTCCGGGCGTTTTCGCACAAGGCAATCATGGCATCCTGATATATATCGAGGATCATGTCATCGCTAAGCGGATATCTTTTGGCGAATAGTATAAATCCGGGCTTGAAACTGTCGTACACCTTACGAATGATTTTTTCGTCATTGGTTTTTAGCAGTCGGATCGTCGAGGCATCATCAATCATTAGTGCTGCAATTATCTAAAAGGTAAGCATCAGGTCAATTTATTTTTGTCATGTGTTTACTTTCTCGTAAACCTTACACTAAAAAGTATTCAGCGATTGCTGCAAATAACAACATTATTAACTAAAACCCTTTAAAATTATGAAAAAAATCATTTCCACTCTTTGCTTTGCATGTTTTACAACCTTTGCTGCCTCGGCACAACAAGATATGCGTCTGGGCGGCTTCCTGGCTTTTGGCTCTGAAATAGAATCTGCCGGTATCGGGATCAATGCCGAATTCCCAATATTTGAGAAACTGACCCTGGCGCCGAGTCTTATCTACTATTTCCCAAAAGATCAGGCGTATGTTAAAACAACACTATTCGAAATCAACGGAAACGCTAATTATTATTTTATGGATCATGAGACTTTTGGGTTTTATGGATTGGCAGGTATCAATTACACCAATGTAAAGGTAAAAGTCGATGATTTTGGCTTTGGTTTTGGCGGCGCGTCATCAAGCGAAGGAAAGGTTGGTTTGAATATCGGCGGTGGAACTAATTTCAATCTGGGCAAAAACTGGATGCCATTTGCAGAATTAAAATATGTGGTGAGTGATTATGACCAACTAGTGCTGCTTGCGGGAGTCAAGATTAATTTATAGATATATTCTGATGACGGAATAACTTCGGTCGGAAATCCGGCGATTCATCAACCCAATAAGTGCTACACTGACAACCTAGATATTGCAAATGAATATAAAATCTTTATTTTTAGCCGTCTAAGTCTCACCGGTAAAACAAAAGCATGAGGAAACTATTACTTCTTTTCTTTATTTTGGGTACATCTACTTGCCTGGCGCAGGGGAATTGGAAGGAAACGACCGAAAAAGCATTTTTACTGGAAGAAGAAGGGAACTGGTCCGAGGCACTTGCTCTGCGAAAAAAAGCACTAAGCGAGGCCGCCACTCAGGACCATAACACCAAAGTGTACTTAAAAGGACTTGAAAAGATCACGCAGGCCGAATACAATTTGCATACTTCATCCGATTACAAAAATTCGCATGCCTTATTCAAACAGGGCGTAGCGCAATTGATTGCCTCTAAATCGGATGCGTTGCAAATTTCCAAAGCATACCGCCGACTGGGTATGATAGCGCATAATTACTTACGCAACATGGAGGATTCATATCAATATACCGTCAAATCGATCGAGTACAATCTTAAAAGCAAAGCGACTGACACCGTGATTCTGAGCCGGACGCTACACTCAGCCGGCGTGTTGTCTCGTGAACTTGGTAAATTGAAGGAATCGGTCAACTACTTCAATAAACTCATTACTTTATATGGTAATATGTCGGTTAAAGACACAAATACTTTAGGAAGTACCTATCGTGACCTGTCGGTTATTTACAGCGACAGATTTCTCAATATTCCCGCGCAACAATCGCATTACCTGAAAAAATCCAGCAGGACTTTTGCTTCTGTAAAAAATCCTGATCTGCAGTATCAGATTGCGGTCTATGTGGGCCTGGGAAGGCTGGAATTACATAATGGCGACCTGGATGCGGCCGAGGGTTTTTTTAACAAAGGCATCAACCTGTATCGGACTAACAAA
>CAZLWZ010000228.1:0-3679 GCA_964563275.1 uncultured Flavobacterium sp. | reverse complement strand
CGATCAGATAGAACATAGACTTACATTGATTGGGTGTAATAATTATAGTCTTTCAGGACCGTTTCAATGAATTCGTGATTCGGGGCAGAATTCTTTATTCCGGTAACCGATTCAATTTTCGCGCTGAGCTTTGAAATAAGGTCATAGTCGTGTCGTGCACGAGCCGAAATGTAATTATCCTTGATAATCCTGACATCGTTGTCTGACAGCTTGATAACCTGCGGATAAACCGGCACGTACTCCTGGCCCAGCTCTTCCAAGATCGTATTATCAATAGATACATTGTTTTTCAATGAGATAACCCCGGTACCTGCCGCGATGTCGCCGAGACGCTGGTTTTTTCGGGTCGCCGCGACAAATATTAAAGCGATCAGTCCGTTGAGCATCGTAAAATCGACCAGCCGGAAAATCCATCGTATCAGATAATCGCCGAAGCTTGCCTGATAACCATCGATTTTGACGACTTTTATTTTTAAAACACGCTTCCCGATCGTTTGTCCCTCAAAGATACTTTCCTGTGTGAGCGAGTACACCATGACCGGAAAATAAAACACCAGAAAAATCGCAATTACCGACCACCGATCCATCGACTCCATAGCCTCGTATATCTGCAGCCAGTAAAAAAATATGAAGTACACCAGTATACAATACGCGAACTTGATCAGATAATCCGTCAGTGATGCCAGCATGCGATCGGCCAGCGATGCGGCGGTAAAACTGATTTGGACATTTTGGGTCGTATTGATCGGAATCTGGGTCATATTTTATATTTTAGCCCGCAATGAGAGAAGTCGCCTTCATAAAGCAGAATAAAGAAAAATGGCTCGAATTTGAACGCGCGATTTTCGGTAAAACTAAAAAAAATCCCGATGAAATGGCTTCTCTGTACATTCATTTGGTAAACGATTTATCGTACGCCCAGACGTACTATCCCAAAAGCAAGACGGTTACCTATCTAAACCATTTAGCCTCACTTATTTATCAGAAAATATACAAAACAAAGCGTGAGGATTCTAACAGGTTGCTTTATTTTTTTAAAACCGAGGTTCCGTTAATCGTATATGAATATCGCCGATACGTTATTTACGCGTTTATCTTCTTTTTTGCTGCCACTGCCATGGGAGTAGTCTCGGCAAGGCATGACGCTGATTTTGTCCGGTTGATTCTTGGTGACGATTATGTAAATCAGACGCTGCGAAATATTAAGGAAGGCGATCCTGTCGCTGTGTACAAATCGGGCAGCAACTGGGGAGGGTTTATCGGCATAACCCTGAACAATCTTTATGTGGGCGCACGTTGCTACATCTGGGGAATATTTGGCGGCTTCGGCACATTTTACGTTTTGTTGAGCAACTGCATCATGCTTGGGTCGTTCCAATATTTCTTTTATCAGCATAACGTTTTTTGGGAGAGCGTACGCGGGATCTGGATTCACGGCGCAATGGAAATTTTCGCCATCGTCATTGAGTCGGCGGCCGGTTTAATTCTCGGCGCTTCAATACTGTTTCCGAAAACGTATTCGCGTTTGAGTTCGTTTAAAATCGGTTTCAAAAACAGCTTAAAAATATTCCTGAGCACCTGGCCATTTACGATTGCCGCAGGATTCCTAGAAGGCTTTGTCACCCGATATTCCGACATCATGCAGAACTGGTTCAGCAGTCTGATTATCCTTGTTACGCTATCGTTAATATCATATTATTACCTGATCTACCCGTCGGTCGTGTTTAAAAAATCACAGATTCATGCATAGACTGCTACTGATATTCTTACTGTTTTCAATCTCGCTTCGTGGCCAGGAAATCAACGATTATGCACAAGACACTGTAACCGTCCAGATCGACTCAGCCGATATTGAAACGCGCGCTTTTAGTTCTGATTTAAAAGCTAAATATTCGAATGCTGATTTCGTTTATGAAGTCAAAACGGCCGAATTAAACTTCTGGGACCGGTTCCTTGCGGCGCTGGCACAATGGCTCCGAAGCTTTTTCGATATTGCGACCGAGGAAACCTCGCTAAATATCGCCGCCAACATCGTCAGGGTTATTTGTGTAGTGATCATTCTGTTTGTGATTTACCTGATCGTAAAGATGATTCTGAACAAGGAAGGCAAATGGATCTTTGGTCCATCGGGAAAAATTATCCGGTATGAAGACGTGGAATCGAACATTCATGAAGCCGATTTTGAAAAACTGATCGCCGATAGCAAACGCCTGGGCGAAAAACGGCTCACCATTCGATACTATTATCTGTGGATGCTGAAGAAAATGTCGGAGCGCGGAATCATTATCTGGGACGCTGAGAAAACGAATTCAGATTATCTGTACGAAATAAAAAGCGAGGAGCAGAAGTCGCGGTTTGCGTACCTGTCATACCTGTACGATTATATCTGGTACGGCGAATTTCCTGTCGATGACGTGATGTTTGAAAAATCGGTCGACGCTTTTGAACAATCAATACGCGCTATCCGATGAAATCAACCCTGCGCATATACATCGGATTAATGATGCTGATTTTCGCAGCAATCATTATCATCGACCTTAATAAACCCAAGGAGATCGACTGGCGCCCGACGTTCTCTACCAATGATAAGATTCCTTTTGGTCTATACATACTGGATCAGGAAATTGAAGGGTTGTTACATAATTCAATCGAAAAAATAGCGGTCACACCGTATGAATATTTTGATCCGCTGTATGACTATGATACAATTGTTAATACATATTCGGTTTCGGGAAATTTTGTGGATATTTCAGAAAAAGACAACCTTGATCAAATGTCGCTGTCGGAAGTTTTTTATTATGTCGGACATGGCAACACGGCACTACTCAGTATGAAATCATATCCTGCGGCGTTGCTTGACAGTTTGCAACTGCAGATGGAGTTTGATTACCGCTTCACCGACAGCGTTGCAGTTTGGCAGGCAAATCCGGCATTTGGCGGCAAACGTTATTATCTTCGGGAAGGAGTCGGAAACGGCTATTTTACTAAAGTCGATACGCTAAATACCACCATTCTAGGTTATCAGCACGCTGGTGAGCAAGGGGTGAATTTTGTCAAAGTCGGTTATCGCAAAGGACACTTCCTGTTGCACACACAACCGGCCGCATTTACCAATTTTTATTTACTAAAAGATAATCATGCGTCTTATGCCGCCGGAGTGCTATCGTATCTACCCGAAGAAAAAACTTTTTGGTATACTAAGGATTCCGCCGCCGAGCAGCGTTCGCGTTCAATGTTGCGTTATATTCTCGACCAGCCTGCGCTTGCCTCAGCATGGTTTTTATTTTTAGGTGGAATGTTGGTGTTCATACTGTTCAACGCAAAGAGGAAGCAACGTGTGGTACCTGTTATTAAACCGTTGACCAACACGACGGTCGAATTCACCAAAACAATCGCCAACTTATATCATCAGGAGCAGGACTATGATGCGGTGATCGAAAAAAAGATTATATATTTTCTTGAAAAAATACGCAACGAATATTTACTTGATACCACAAAATTAGATGAGGAATTTGCGAGGAAGTATGCACAGAAATCGGGTAAAGACCCGGCACTTGTAAAAGCGGCCTTAAACAGGATCAACTCCTACCGCAATAGCCGTCACATCAGCATCGAAGCCGATCTCATAGAAATCAATAACGCGATAGAAAAAATTATATAAATGGAAAATAACAACAGC
>CAZLWZ010000227.1:0-3689 GCA_964563275.1 uncultured Flavobacterium sp. | reverse complement strand
CGCACCAGCAGTTGAGCGTAAAATTGGTCTTAACGGATTGACAGAGATGACCCTGAATCCGACCGAATGGAAATCGGCTTATTGGGCAAAAGAGCATGGTTTATATTCGGCGGTCTTTTCGGATGACAAAGCAATGGATGAAGCGGCAGAGGAATTTTGTACAAGATTGGCAGGCTATAATCCTGATGCATTGGCCGAAACTAAAAAAGCGCTGTGGCAGGGTACTGACCATTGGGGGAATCTATTATACGAGCGCGCAGCAATATCGGGTACTCTGGTTTTATCGGACTATACCCGAAACGCATTGCACGCTTTCCGCAAATAACGATAGTTGAGTTCTTACTGTCGCGTCAATTTATGGGTAGCATATAATTTCGTAATTTTGCGGGCAAATGAAAACGAATGACTAAGATCAGGATCACCAAACAGTTTAGCTTTGAAACCGGACATGCGCTGTATGGGTATGACGGCAAGTGCAAAAACGTCCATGGGCACAGCTATAAACTATCGGTAACAGTGATTGGTGAACCGAATCAGGACAGAAGTCACGTAAAATACGGAATGGTGATCGATTTCACTGATTTAAAAAAGATAGTTCGTGAAGAAGTCGTAGATGTTTTCGACCACGCCACCGTCTTCAACCGCACAACGCCGCATGTTGATCTTGCAAAGGAGTTAGAGCAACGTGGCCATCACGTAATATTAGTCGATTATCAGCCAACGAGCGAAAACATGGTTATTGATTTTGCATCAAAAATTAAAAAACGCCTGCCTGATACGATCCAATTATATTCCTTAAAACTTCAGGAGACCGATTCCTCATTTGCCGAGTGGCATTTATCGGATAATTTATAGCAAATGCAGATTCCCACCGACAAAAAGATCTATTTTGCATCCGATCAGCATTTCGGCGCTCCTACTTCGGAGTTGAGTTTACCGCGCGAAAAGAGATTTGTTCAGTGGTTGGATCAAGTGCAGCACGATGCGGCAGCAATTTTTTTGGTGGGCGATCTGTTTGATTTCTGGTTTGAGTACAAAACGGTCGTGCCGCGCGGGTTTACGCGTGTGCTTGGGAAACTCGGTGAAATAACTGTCAAAGGAATTCCGATACATTTTTTTGTGGGGAATCACGATTTGTGGATGGATGGTTATTTCGAACAAGAGCTTGGAATTCCGGTATATCATGAACCCAGGGACTTTGAATTTAATGGAAAGAAGTTTCTGATTGGGCATGGCGACGGCCTCGGACCGGGCGATAAAGGGTATAAAAGGATGAAGAAGGTATTTCAGAATCCGTTCTCGAAGTGGTTGTACAGATGGCTTCATCCCGATATTGGCGTTCGGTTGGCTCAATATTTATCGGTTGAAAACAAGCTAATCTCCGGTGAGCAGGATGTAACTTTTTTAGGGGAGGATAAAGAGTGGCTGATTCAGTATTCGAAACGAAAACTTGAGAAGAACCATTATGATTACTTTATATTCGGACATCGCCATTTCCCGATGACGTTTCCCATCGGACCGCGATCAAATTATGTAAATCTAGGCGATTGGATCAGCTATTTTACGTACGGTGTTTTTGATGGCGAAAACTTTGAGTTGAAGACCTTCGACAGTGACAGAGAAAGTCCTGAACCTTTCCCAAATTAACATTTATTACCGGCTTTCTACAATTCATTGACGAAATATCGCACTAGGTTTATACTAAAAACTTGGTGATGAGATATCTACTAATGCTAATAATTGCTGTATTTGGCACTTCGCAGGCGCCGAAAGCCTCGACGCAGGTGCACATCGACCAACCGTGCGATCCTATTCAAGTCGGTCCCAATGGTATATCCACCAGAGTAGTGTCAAATAATGAGGCACAATGGCAACATCTGAATTTTGCTTCTGCGAAATCCATTAATTTCTCGAGTTATACCTCTGGAGCTTCAGCAGCCGATAATACTGAAAAAAGTGTATGTAGTGACATCATAGGGGTTATCGGACATGACAATTTGAAAAAGAGAGAGGCCATATTATTGAGTTTTACCGATATGACCATGTGCAAAATGAAACCAGAATCTGTCCAAAAAATTATAGAAGAAGGAGGCTTTTCAGAAATTTCTTCTAAATTTAGAAGGAGTCATTTCGAGATAATGGTAAGTATCAACTGGAAGACATATAGTTATACATTCGACACGAATGAGCCGGGGAATTTTCTAATGCCTTATTCTGATAAACTATCGTTCATTAGAGAACAGGCAGTTACTATTTCTAAGAGAGGCGGCGGAGGTTCAATTTCGTCGCCGCAGATTTTTCCGTTCACAAAAATATGGGTAGACGGGATTGCATATAGCTCGCCGGTGGAGGTGTCGCAGGAGGGTGCGAAGCCGCGAGTTGGCTTGGGGTTTATAAAAGGTTTCGACTGGATTATTGATTACAAAAGAGCAAAGGTATATTATAGAAAAAACGAAAATAGTATTGAACTTTACAACCCCCATCTTTACCGCGCTGAGTTACTTGCTAATAAAATTGTGATCGTGCAGACACCAAAACTCTCTAAATTGTTAAATGTCGGTGATGTAGTAATCTCTGTAAACCGAAAAGGAGTTACCGACGAGAATGTATGCGAACTGTTCTCACAGCTGACATCGAGCAGTGAGTGGAGCAGCCTGGATTTGGAGATACAGCGTCAATAGTAGTTTTTAAGAAGCGGCATATTAACCCTTAAGGCTGAGGCTGAACAAATTATCCTTGGCAGCAGTTTCTTTCCTTTAATTTTTTTGTGTCATTTGTTTTACTATTTTTGGAAAAATTCCAGTGGCACTGTTGAAAAATTATTTTTACATACTTTTTGGAGTGTTAATTACATTCTACAGCTGCAACGATGCCAAAAAAGCTTCTTTACACAATGTTTCGACCGATAGTATTAATGTCTATCTTGAATGGGCGAATTCGGATACTGTACCGTTTGACGCCCGCATTCGTTACAATGATCGGGCATATGAGCTTTTGCAGAAGAGGGCGAATGATTCGATAGCTCGTCATCTTTTTGCCATTTTAGCAGTTAATTATTTTAACACCGACGCCATAGATTCTTTTAATGCTGCAAATAGCGCTTTACTTCAGCGTGCCGTGACAGAGAATGATACACTTTTAATAGCAAAATCTTATCGATTTAAAGCCGAAATGTATAAAGAGATATCAAAAAATGATAGTGCGTTTTACTTTTTCTTAAAGGCAGAAAAGTTAAATGCTCTCCTAAGACAAGAAGATGAACTAGCTAAAACTTTGTTAGGCAAAGGCATAGTTCAATATTTGGAGAGCGATTACCATGGAGCTGAACTTTCTGTAACCAGAGCATATAGCTATTTCGTTGCCACAAACGATAAGCATAAAACTTATCAAGCTTTAACTATACTTGGTGTAATATCCAATGACCTGAAGGACTACAGCAAAGCGATTGAATTTCATAGTAGAGCTTTAAAATTCATCAAAGCAAATAATTTAAATGATGAACTTAATCAAGAAGCAAACTCATTGAATAATATAGGCAATGTCTACCAAAATACTGGTGACCACGAAACAGCAATAAAATATTTTCGGCAAGCTCTAAAGAATAAGACAAATCTTCTGGAAAATTTTCCTAGTTTATATGCTATGCTTCTTGATAATCTTGCTTATTCAAAGTTATATACGCAACAGCA
>CAZLWZ010000226.1:0-3691 GCA_964563275.1 uncultured Flavobacterium sp. | reverse complement strand
GAAGAAGAAATAATATTCTGTAAAAAATATTATATTAGCTGCTATATATCAGACATCTACACCATACAATTGAATTATGCGCTGGACCATTAAACCTAAAGCGGATCCTGAAAAGGCCGCTATGCTTGCATCAGTACTGCAATGCGAAAAGCTGATAGCTGAATTGCTTATTCAGCGCGGGATCGAAACTTTCGACGACGCAAAAAAATTCTTCCGACCTTCGCTTAATGACCTGCACGATCCATATCTGATGAAAGACATGGACTTGGCGGTTGCACGAATTGAAAAAGCCATTTCATCGGAGGAAAAAATAATGATATTCGGTGACTACGATGTCGACGGAACAACCGCCGTCTCGCTCGTGGCGTCCTATTTAAGAAGTTATTACGACAATGTGGCGACATACATTCCCGATCGTTACGATGAAGGCTACGGCATATCATATAAAGGAATTGACTTTGCCGATGATAATGGAATTTCGCTAATCATTGCACTGGATTGCGGCGTCAAGTCGGTCGATCATATCGCATACGCCAAACAAAATGGCATCGACTTTATCATCGGTGACCACCACCGTCCCGGTGACAAACTACCCGATGCGGTTGCAGTCTTAGATCCGAAACGAGCCGACTGTAATTATCCTTATGATGAGTTATGTGGATGTGGCATCGGTTTTAAGATAATTCAGGCACTGGGTATGAGCCGTGGGGAATCGGTGGAGGATTTATTGCCGTACCTTGATTTGGTAGCCACGGCAATTGCCGCCGACATTGTGCCTATAACAGGTGAAAACAGAGTTCTGGCAAAATTTGGGTTAGAGGTGATAAATTTTGCTCCGCGTCCCGGTTTAAAGGCATTGATCGGTCAAATAAAAAAGCAAAAACTCGATATCACCGACGTTGTTTTTGTAATTGCACCAAGAATAAATGCTGCAGGTCGGATTAAGCATGGAAATGCGGCTGTAGCGCTTCTTAGTGAATTTGATATCGAACAGGCCCGGCAATTTGCTGCTGAAATAGAACAGTATAATGCCGACAGAAAAACCTTAGATAAACAGATCACTCGGGATGCCTTTCTTCAAATCGAAACAAACGGCGAACAGGAGCGGTTTTCGACTGTTGTTTTTAACGAAAACTGGCATAAAGGCGTCATCGGTATTGTGGCATCACGGCTAATTGAAACCTATTACAGACCGACATTGGTTTTCACTCGGAGCGGCGACAAATATGCCGCCTCGGCACGTTCTGTAAAGGGATTTGATGTTTACAACGCACTTGAATCGTGTTCAGAACATCTGGAGCAGTTCGGCGGTCATATGTACGCTGCGGGACTTACGTTAAAGAAGGAGAATTACGAGCCATTTAAAAATGCATTTGAAGAATGTGTACAAAAAACTATAAGTCCGGAATTACGAACACCTGAAACAGAAGTTGATGCCGAAATTTCACTTTTGGACATCACGCCAAAGCTGGTCAGGATATTAAACCAGTTTGAACCGTTCGGGCCGGGCAATATGGCACCTGTATTTAAAGCATCAAAAGTACGGGACACAGGATATGGCAAAAAAATAGGAGAAGATGACTGCCATCTTAAACTGTTTATAAAGCAAGAAAATTCGGAAGGCTATCCAGCGGTAGGTTTTGGCTTGGGAAAAAAATTCGAGATTATTCGGAACAGGCGTGAGTTCGATGCGCTGTTTTGTTTGGATCAAAATGAGTGGAACGGCAAACAGTCACTGCAGCTGCGTCTAAAGGATATAAGAGTAAGTTCAGGGGATTAGACAAATCCGTTTTTTCGTGCTGCTTTTATAATATCTTCATCGGTTCCTTTTTCAATGCCGAAGAACCCTTTGATGACTGATTTTCTTTTATCGATCGCACTAATTGACAATCCTAAGTGTGCCGGCATATTTTTGGTTTTTATTCCCTGAGACAGCAGCGATATGATCTGGCGGTTATGCGAATCGAAGTAAGAATTGCTTTTTAGCATATCCCGGATGCTTTTCCTGACAGTGGCGCTTCGGTATTCTGCTCCTTTTATGATATCTTCAAAAGCGAGAAGAAGTTCATCCGGGCTAAAATCACTTTTTACAAGCAGGCCTTCAGGATTAATTTTTTTAACGATTGAATATAATACAAAAGCTTCGGTGTGCGAGGTAAGCATAATGATTTTAGCGTGCGGAAGATATTTTCTTGCCAAGGCTGCCAGATCTTCACCGGAATGTAATTTGTGTTGCTCATCTGCAGGCAAAATGACATCTATAAATATTACGTCAAAGTCCACAAGAGGGCTGGGATCGGTAATAATTTTATAAGCACTAGCGCAATCGCCTGCGGAAGTAATTTCGATATCGTATCCGCTTTTGTTAAAAGACAGAATGCTTTTATATCCGGCAATCATTGCAGGATGGTCCTCGATTATTAGCAGCCTCACCTTCATGATAAATGTGTTTTTGAAAAAGTGAATGTATAATATTATAATGAAAACACCAATTTTATTTTCGTCCCCTCGCCTGTAGTGGACTGAATATCAAGATCTGCCCCGATTTGCTTAGCGCGCGATATGATATTTTTTAATCCTATTCCTGCTTTTGTCTTTTTTACCGAAAAGCCGATGCCATTGTCACTCACTTCAATAGTTAGAGCATTCTGAAGTATTGCAAATACTACAACGACGTTTGTAGCATGTGCGTGTATATTGATATTTTGGAGACACTCTTGCAGAATTCGATAAATATTAATTTTATGGTCGTTGCCAATTTGGTCCCATTGGATATTGGTATCCATCTCCAAATGAAAAGCAGTCGTTGACGCAACCTTTTGCTGATTAACCAGGTTTTCAATAACGAGTTTATAACTGTCGTGCCCCAGGACGAGGTCTTTGCTTAAGTCGTGCGCGATATTGCGAACTTCCTTTTCAATTTCTTTTAAGTCTTCTATATATGGCAGGCACCTGCGAACGGTCTCGGGGTCATCGCTTCTTGTGAGAGCAAAAAGATTGAGTCTCGTGCTTGCAAGTCGGTTCATTATTCCATCGTGCAGGTCACGCGAGATTCGGTGTTTTTCATATTGACGGCCTTCATGCACCTTGTTCTGATGTATCAGTAGCAGTCGGTAAATCTCTTCATTAGATGCCTGCTGTGCCTGGGCAAAAGAAGAAGCCTTTTGTTTCATTTTTTGTTTATAGATAACGATTGACAATGAAAGCAGCATCACGAGTGCGGCTGCGGCACTGAGATAAATACGCTTTTCTTTTACAGCTTTGTCTTTTTCGAGCGTAATCTCTTCGGTTTCGAACTCTATTCTCGCAAATTTATTTCTGATTTTGCGTTCTGAAAGTTGTAGGCTATCGTTAATTGAAATGTAACGTTGTGCGTAGTTTGATGCGTTTTTGGGATCAGCACGGATTAAAAGCTCAAGAGGTAATAGAGCCATTCCGTAATCACTATATTCTAACGACATTTGCATTGCGGCGCAGGCAACCTTACGAGAGGACAGAGTGTCCCGATTACATAGATAAAATTCAGATAATCTCTTTCGACCTAAAATTGAGGCAAAGTGAATTTTCAAACTGTCATGTATACTTACACTTTTGAGAAGCAGATACGGTATTTCTCTATCGTTTTTTGATAAACGGAATTTAGCTTCTGCATAATTACTTAGTGCGGTCGCAAAAAGATCCGGCCGGTCAT
>CAZLWZ010000225.1:0-3694 GCA_964563275.1 uncultured Flavobacterium sp. | reverse complement strand
AATGTAATACAAAATATTTTTACGACGCAAATAAAAATTGAAAAATTAACTTTTTTCGTACAATACACCTTAAAATTAACATCGATTTACAAAGATTGGTGTCCATCCTATTGGACAATTGCACTATTTTGCATAGCAGACACGGGCGCTAAAACCATACCATAAATCAGTTTCCTGTTTCGGTTGCGCGTGCAATTGCGTAACTTTACACCCTTTTTAATTACCCTATGCAAAACGATTTTACATTACTTGAGCCCAAAAAAAACATACTGATTAAAGGTGCTCAAATTCATAATTTGAAAAGCCTTGACGTGGCAATCCCGCGCAACAAGCTTGTGGTTATCACGGGCCTGTCGGGATCAGGTAAATCAAGCCTTGCTTTCGACACTTTATACGCAGAGGGACAACGCAGGTATGTGGAAAGTCTGTCCTCATATGCACGTCAGTTTCTGGGGCGGCTTGACAAACCAAAAGTGGATTATATTAAAGGTATAGCGCCCGCGATTGCAATCGAACAGAAAGTCAATACCACTAATGCGCGCTCAACAGTGGGTACATCGACCGAGATATACGACTATCTGAAGCTGCTTTTTGCGAGGATTGGTAAAACCTATTCTCCCGTTAGTGGTCGCGAAGTAAAAAAAGACACGGTGACCGATGTAATAAACGATGTCCGACAATTTGATGCCGACAGCCGGTGGCTACTCCTCGCCCCCATTCATCTCGAACAGGGCCGTGCACTCGAGGATAAGCTAAAAGTACTGCTGCAACAGGGGTTTGCGCGGATACTTGTAGATAACCAAACGCTGCGTCTTGACGAAATTGATCAGCATTCGCTTGATAACAAAGACATTCTGCTGGTAATCGACCGTATTGTCGTTAAGCATGAGGAAGAATTTTACAATCGTTTATCCGACGCGGTTCAAACTGCCTTTTATGAAGGCAAAGGCAACCTGTACCTGCAGCAGGTTGGCAGCGAGCAGCGAAGAGCGTACAGCAGCAACTTTGAACTGGACGATATTACATTCCTAGAACCTAATGTACATTTATTTAGTTTCAACAATCCGTACGGCGCCTGTCCGGTTTGTGGAGGGTTTGGCAACATCATCGGGATCGACGAAGAGCTGGTAATCCCAAACACCTCGCTGTCGATATACGAAAATGCTGTGTACGCATGGCGCGGCGAAAGCATGGGCTGGTATCGCGACCAATTGGTCAACAGCGCCTACTTGTTTGATTTTCCGATCCACAAACCGTATTTTGAGCTATCGGAAGAACACAAAACCCTACTGTGGAAAGGAAACAAGCACTTTACCGGATTACACGATTTTTTCCGCGAGCTGGAAGAGAAAAATTATAAAATACAAAACCGGGTGATGCTCTCACGCTACCGCGGGAAAACCAAATGCTATGCCTGTCGGGGTAAGCGGCTGCGACCGGAAGCATCGTACGTGAAGATAAACGATAAGACAATTTCTGATCTTGTAGATCTGCCAATCAGTAAGTTAGCACAGTTCTTCAGCGGACTCGAATTATCGGAATTTGACCAGAATGTAGCCAAAAGACTGCTGGTGGAAATCAACAGCCGGTTGCGGTTCCTGATCGATGTCGGACTGGAGTACCTCACGCTGAACCGAAACTCCGCCTCGTTGTCAGGCGGTGAGTCACAGCGCATTAACCTTGCCACTTCACTTGGTAGTAGCCTAGTAGGATCGATGTATATCCTTGATGAACCAAGCATCGGCCTGCATCCGAAAGATACGGAACGATTAATCAAAGTCCTGATCTCACTTCGCGATCTTGGCAACACCGTGATCGTCGTAGAACATGATGAAGATATTATGAAAGCCGCCGATATGATTATTGATATCGGCCCCGAAGCCGGAACATTTGGCGGCGAACTCGTCGCGCAGGGAACCTACGCTGAGATCTTGGCATCCGATTCATTGACATCAAAATACTTAAACGGAGCTCTCGAAATCAAAGTACCGAGGCAACGCAGAAAATGGAGCAACTACATCGAGATTATCGGTGCACGCGAGAACAATCTGCAAAATGTGGATGTGCGTTTTCCTCTTGAAGTTTTAACAGTCATAACTGGGGTATCCGGAAGTGGAAAAAGTACACTAGTAAAGAAAATCCTGTTCCCGGCGATGCAAAAAAAGCTCCAGGGCGCCGGTGAAAAAGCCGGTCAGTTTACAGATATGCGCGGCTATTACCACAAGATTCAACATATCGAGTACGTTGATCAAAACCCAATCGGCAGAAGCTCGCGCTCTAATCCGGTGACATACATCAAGGCGTATGACGACATTCGTGAACTGTTTGCGAAGGAAAAACTCGCCAGGAACCGCGGGTATCAGGCCAAACACTTCTCATTTAATGTTGATGGCGGCCGATGCGAGGCATGTAAAGGCGAAGGCAGCATCAATGTTGAAATGGTTTTTATGGCCGATGTCCACCTGCCATGTGACGTGTGCAATGGCAAACGGTTCAAAAAAGAAATCCTCGAAATCAACTTCCACGACAAAAATATCGATGACATTCTGACGATGACCATAGACGATGCGGTTGCATTTTTTAAAGAACATTCGCAGCTCAAAATCGTACAAAAACTCCAACCTTTACAAGACGTCGGTTTGGGATATGTACAGCTTGGCCAGTCATCATCGACACTTTCCGGTGGTGAGGCACAACGTATAAAGCTCGCTTCGTTTTTAGTCAAAGGTGCGACCAAGGAAAAAGCACTGTTCGTTTTCGACGAGCCTACCACGGGTTTGCACTTTAATGACATCAACAAACTTCTGGCGTCGTTTAACGCGCTGATCGATAAAGGCCATTCTATCATAGTGATTGAACATAATCTTGACTTAATAAAGTGCGCCGATCATATTATAGATCTCGGCCCCGAAGGCGGTGAAAACGGAGGCCAGATCCTGGCGGTCGGCACACCGGAAGAAGTGGTAAAAAACAAAGATTCCGTTACAGGAAAATACCTTCAAGAGAAATTATTGTAAATCAGCTATAGAAACCGCTTAAGTTGTATTGCCATGTTTTTGGCAAGTTTTTCATAGGCACCTGCAATCCTGTATCCCTGGTCGAAATCAAAAGTTCCTGGCTCGAGGCCAATCGATCGATTAAAGTTCACAATCAAAAGGATTTTCTGCGGGTTTGCAGTTTCCGATACCGTAATAGTTGCGCTAATCTTAGCAGATTCTTTGCCGGCAACGACATTATAACCGGGATATAACCAAGTGGTTTTAATGTACATGGTATACGGGATCGCGGTGTCTTTAGCAACCATTAAATCGCCATCGGGAAACCGATTGTTGAAGTATTCGATAAACTTTGGCTCATATTTATTTTCACGATCGGAAAACCACTCCCCCCGAAACCGATCGGCCTCACCCTCTTTATGTTCTCGCTTTTCCATCTTTTCCTTTAGAAAAGCCTCTTCGCTGTCATAGCCGTGAATCTGCATACCTTCGTAGTCAAAAACCACGTTGAATTGTCGGATATCTTTCAGGTTTTTAAAGCTGCCTTCAACGACTTTCATTTGAGCATCTGCAGAAACTGCGACCAACAGTAATAAGAAAAAAACAATATATTTCATGGAAAGCCGGAATTAATTCTTGCAAAGAAAGTACTTTTCGTCTTGTAACAATTTTTTATCTGAAGCTGTTCCGGCTGTACG
>CAZLWZ010000224.1:0-3700 GCA_964563275.1 uncultured Flavobacterium sp. | reverse complement strand
GTGTAAAGACTGTGTGCCTCCAAATGCCGCGGCCGCTGCTTCAATGCACGTTCGCGCCACATTGTTGAACGGGTCCTGTTCAGTCAAACTCCATCCCGAAGTCTGGCAGTGCGTTCGGAGCGCGAGCGATTTCTGATCCTGCGGATTAAATTGCTTCAACAGTTTCGCCCAGATCATTCTACCTGCGCGCATTTTTGCGATTTCCATAAAATGATTCATACCGATCGCCCAAAAAAACGATAAGCGAGGTGCAAACTGGTCGATTTTCATGCCGGTTGAAAGCCCGGTTCGCAGGTATTCGAGTCCGTCGGCGAGGGTGTAAGCCAACTCAATATCTGCGGTCGCGCCGGCTTCCTGCATGTGGTATCCCGAAATCGAAATCGAATTGAATTTCGGCATTTTCCTGCTCGTGAATTCGAAAATGTCGGCGATGATTTTCATCGAAGGTGCGGGCGGATATATATAGGTATTGCGAACCATGAACTCTTTCAAAATATCGTTCTGAATCGTTCCCGATAATTGCTCAGGAGAAACTCCCTGCTCCTCGGCGGCGACGATATAGAAAGCCATAATTGGTAAAACTGCGCCGTTCATAGTCATTGAAACCGACATTTCGCCAAGCGGAATCTGATCAAATAATACTTTCATATCTTCGACCGTATCGATTGCCACACCGGCTTTTCCGACGTCTCCCACGACGCGCTCGTGATCTGAATCGTAGCCGCGGTGCGTTGGTAAATCGAACGCTATTGAAAGTCCTTTTTGCCCCGCCGCGAGATTTCGGCGATAGAACGCGTTGCTTTCTTCGGCGGTGGAAAACCCTGCGTATTGGCGGATTGTCCACGGGCGGCGCACATACATGGTGGCGTAAGGCCCGCGAAGATTAGGAGCGAAACCGGCACCGAATTCAATATGATCTAAATTTGCGATATCTTCTTTGGAGTACGCCGATTTCAGATCGATTCCTTCGGCTGTAGTAAAAGTCGAGGTGCCGGCGGTTGCCGATGAATTCGTCTTATCTAAAACAATATGTTGTAAATCTTTTCTTTTCATAATTAACCTTCGGCTTTTTCGGATTCGAGGCGTTGCTGTTCGAGTTTCTCGGCAAGCCTTTTTTCGATTATCGGAGTTATCAGCGTTTTCCTTTCTTTGATTTTTACGAACGGATATAGTTCGAGATCGTGAGCCATCCGGTCGTTTTTGTTCGGATATTTATTGGTGCCGAGCAAAACTTCTTTGCCATCGTCGAAAAGTTGCTGTTCTTTTTCGGCGCTTTCACGGATCTTACGCTGAATGGTCCCGTCGCCAAGTTGCTTGATGAATCCGCCATTGGATTCGATTTCTTTAAATAAATCGAGCGCTTTTTCGGAGATTTGTGATGTGAGTTCCTCGATGTAATAACTTCCGTCGGCGGCGTTGCCCACTTTATCAAGATAGCTTTCATGCTTCATTATCAGAAGCTGGTTTCGCGATATGCGCTCACCGAACTCGTTGCTTTTATGGTAAAGCGCGTCGTAAGGCATGTTTGCCACAGCATCGGCACCTCCTAATATGGCGCTCATGCATTCGGTTGTGGTGCGGAGCAAATTGACGTTGTAGTCGTAGATCGTCTTGTTGCGTTTGGTTGGTGCTGCGACAATGTGGCAGCTTATATCGGTTGCATATTCTTTAGCAATAACGGCGAAAAGACGCCGAATTGCGCGGAGTTTTGCAATTTCAAAGAAGTAGTTGCTTCCGACGGCGACCTCGAAAACGACTGTTCCGGGTTTTTCGATCCGATTTAAATATTCATTTGCGTGGGCAAGCGCGTAGGCGACCTGCTGGATGATGTTTGCGCCTGCGTTTTGGTATAATGCGGCATCAACGCTGACAACAGTTGTTGAATTTAGCCCGACTGAATACTGATTTAAAACATCAAAATTATTGACGGCGGGATTTCGGAACCAGTTTCCATCGCGCGCGAGATGTCCGACAGGATCGATTAAACAATAGATTGTGGCCTTCCTTTCGGAGGCAATTTTACGTACCGAATTCAGAAACGGCTCCGATAGAAAATCAGGTTTTAGGTAAACCGGGACCGATTCAAGCGGCAGCTCGCCAAGTAGTTTAGCAATGTCGGTTTCCGGATTTTCGATTGTAAAGCGAATGCTTTCGGCACCGCGGGCGATGCTGTCTTTGGCGCGGTAAACCGATTTTTCGACGTCGTGGACGAATATCTCCTGGCAAACGTGAAACGGAGGTGAAGTAGTGGCAACAGGCGCTGCGGCATCGGTTTCTTCAAAGTGGTAAAAAGGTTTTACCTTAATTCCTTCGGGTGATTCCCAGACGACGTCGGCGTAATCAGCGCCTTTAAGCTCGAACTGGATTTGTTGTTTCCATTGTTTCGACGATACCGGGTCAAAATCTTCAAATAGGTTCATGTAGTGTGGCAATTTGGTTTACTGATCTTCTTTTAGATCGTCTTGCTCGAATTCGATGATGTATATATCTTCGCTGTCTTTTTTCATATAGTATTTTTCGCGGGCGTATCGTTCGATTTGTTCGGGATTGTTGAGATGACGAATGCTGGTGCTGTCGTTCCGGATTTGCTGCTGGTAGTACGACTTATTGTTTTCAAGTTCCTCGATTTCCTTGTTTAGCGTGCGATGATCGAGCCACGAGTAGTTGTCAAGGAAAATCATCCAGACGAAGAAAAACAGCAATACCCAGACGTACTTGTTTCGAAGGAACCGTAACCACGGGCTATTTTTAGGCGGAGTCTTCATGTAAAGTTGGGAATTTAGCCCCGATAGCAGCGGAAATCCTTTTTATTTTTCCTTTAAAAATAAAAAGATTGCAGCGAATAGCGGGAACAGCTCCTGAAAAAGAAATTAACTGTTTTTTTCGCAATAAAAATAAGCAAATTTTACAGAATACGCTGATTTATTACCGCGCGGACCACGTCGATGGCCACGGTGTTGTACTTGTCGTTCGGGATGATGATGTCGGCAAATGCTTTTGTGGGTTCGATGAATTGCTGGTGCATTGGTTTCAGTGTGCTTTGGTAGCGATTCAAAACTTCTTCCATGTCCCGGCCGCGTTCGGCTATGTCGCGTTTTAGTCGGCGGATCAATCGTTCATCCGAATCGGCGTGGACGAAAACCTTTATGTCGAACAGTTCGCGCAGTTCCGGATTTGAAAGAATCAGAATTCCTTCGACGATCATTACTTTTCGTGGATGTGTAGAAATGGTATCGTCGGTTCGGTTATGGGTCACGAAAGAGTAGACAGGCTGGTCGATCACGTTGCCGGCCTTGAGTTCTTTTAGGTGTGCGACGAGCAGTTCGAAGTCGATTGCGCGCGGGTGGTCGAAGTTGATCAGGGCGCGTTCGTCGTAGGACAGGTGGTTGTTTTCTTTATAGTATGAGTCCTGCGAGATGATGCCGACTTCAGTTTGTGGCAGTTCGTTCATGATTTGGTGCACGACGGTTGTTTTTCCGCTGCCTGTTCCGCCTGCGATTCCGATTATCAGCATGAAGTTGTATTTATTTGGTTGGTGCAAAAGTACTCAAAAATGCGATATAGCATAGAATGTATACGGAAGGTGGCGGATTAATATTGGGATTTGTTGTTTGAATTTTTAAAGATTTGTTTTATTTATTAATGTTTGGTGGATTTAATTATAGTACTATCTTTGCCGACGCTTTCGGGGTGTAGCGTA
>CAZLWZ010000223.1:0-3727 GCA_964563275.1 uncultured Flavobacterium sp. | reverse complement strand
TCCCACACCCAGCAGGTAACCGGCGATAGATGAAAACAGCACGCTGATCGCCAGGCCGGCTTTGGTAATTTCCTTAAAATCGGTAAAAGCATTTCGTAGAGCGAAAGGATGTGTCGATGCGTTCAATGCGTGTTCGTTTGAAAGTTGTGTCCGAAATTTTGAACGCCGCAAAGATAGTGATTAGATGCCACAAAAGTTGAGCACGATTTTATAAATTTCAAGCTCGGCAGCGTTAAACTTCACGACTGCGAGCGTCAATCCAAATCACTCGATAAATATCTAATAATCGAAATACCAATTGAAGATATCGCATCTCAATCCGACCGAGAACCAAGTGGTACTTTCTTTAAAATTAGCCTCCGTTTGCTGCGTTGGATCGAAATTTCTGTAGATCAGGCTCCCGAATAATTTCATGTTCGTCGAGGGGTTCACCAGGTATCCTGCCTGCAAATCGGCAATGAAAACATTGGTAGTATTCCCCTGGCCTGCTGTCACACCTGTGTCAAAAGGCCGCGCAATATCGTAATCAAGGTAAATGTTGCCGCCATAGTTTGCCTGGTCTTCAGGCGTGTTAAAATCAAATCCGCGTTTGCCGTACGTCAGTTTCGCATCAGCGAAATAACGCCCTTTATGGTACCGCCCGATGGCAATTAACTCTTTAAAATTCGCCCCCCAGTTATGCCCAAGGCTTTGGTTGTTGTGCCCGTAGTTGGTGATAGGTTCGCTGTGCGCATAAACATACGGCCTGACGATGTTGTATTCCATCTGCAATAATAGATTTTCGATGTTCAGTGCATTAAAATATTTCACACCTATCTGATACCCGAATTTATTCTTCCAGCTTTTATTGCCCGCCTTGACATCGGCCAGTGAAAATTCATCCACAAGGAACTGCCCGTAAATATTTATCTGGTTGTTCCATTTGTATTTTGAGGTAAGTCCAAGAACAGCGTTTCCGCTTCGCGACGACGACGAAAACTCAACAGCGCGATAAAATATAATCGGATTCACAAAATTCATATCGAAGCCCCGGTTATTATCATTCGCCCATACCACCGATTCAAAAAGACCCACGTTCCATCGTTTCGTCAGGTTCATGCTTAGGTAGTGGCTCGCAGCATATTTGGTGGCAAAAGTACGATCGTCCAAAACATTGGCCCTGACATCCTTTAGCCAGGTATATATGTTGGTATATTTTATTTTCCAGAAGGTTGTATTAATTTTTACGTACGGGTACGAACTCGCACCATCGCCCAATAAAAGTGATCGGTAACCGTCGCCGATAAAATTGCGCCCGTGGCCAAGGTTCATGTTCAGGAACCTGCTTGGGGTGTAGGCAATATTCGCTTCGGCCATCGGCATATCGTACGAATCGGTTTTAAAACGCTTCGAAATTCCGATACCCGGAACAATTGCAGGATTCGATCCGTCCGCCTTTAGCGACTCGGCATATCGGTTATAATAATCGGCGAAGCGCCCCTGGCTCTCAAAAATGGTCGCCGTAAAATTCAACTGCTCGCCTAATCCGCCGTTCACCTGGACTCCACGAGTGTTGACGAAAGTATACTTAACTTCCGAAGGTTCACTTATACCCAATTGAAGATCAAAGATCGGGTTCAGCGTAAACCAATAGCCTTCGCCTTGGATCGCAATCAGGTTCTCGTTCCAGATCTTCCGGCCCCACCAGCCGCTTTTGTCCTTCATCAATTTTTGATTTTCCGCCGTGAGATCATGATAGCGCGATACATCATTATATGTAAATGGCTTAGACGAAGTATGGCTGTTGGTGCCTACCTGATTCATCTCGTCGTCAAACCGTGCGTAATAGCTATGAGAAAACGGGATGTTCAGATTACTTCTAAACTGAGGATTGTTGAATGGCTTCAACACTATGCTGTCGTATTCCGGGGATTCCAGATCACGCTGACGTTTAACTTTATCTGCAAATGGCTCGGCTGCAACTTCGGCCTCCCGTGCGGCGGCGGCTTGTGCTGCTGTCTGAAGCGGAATCGCAATCTTAATAGTGAATTTTGAATAGGTTGGCCTGCCGTTATAAACAGGGGGAGAAATATTGGGAAAAGCTGAAAAAACTCTTTTTGTCTCCTGAACCAGTGCTACCTCGTTCGCATCAACATAAAGAACTTTGAAAGCTCCGGCGGCATCGACTTCAAACAAAACGAACACACTTCCCCTGTACAATGATAAATTCTCGGGAATCTGGAAGTTATTATATACGAAATCCTGCACGGAATTATAAAAACATGTTTCCAAAGCGGTAGATGCGAGATCGGCACATTCGGGAAATTTCGGAAACGAACTGTTTTGTGTGACCTGCGCACTAAGCGCAAGAAAGTTGGTCACCAGTAATAGTGCAAAATATTTTTTTATCATATCAGTAATCGGTTTCGGCACTTGCGCCCTCGACTATTTTCTTTGCTGCCGATGTCCCGATTCTTTTGACACCGAGGCGTATCATCTCAACCGCGTCATTATAATTCCTGACTCCGCCTGCAGCCTTTACAGGAAGTGGCGATGCGTTTTCGAGCATCATCGTTATTGCCGCTGTCGTGGCTCCGTTGGGCAAATTGTTGTTAGTTTTATAAAAACCTGTTGACGATTTTACAAAAACCCTTTGGTAGTCGTCTTCCTTAAAGTTTGTGACAACGACATTTTTAATCAGTGAAGAGAGCTGGATTATCTGCTGATTATTCAATGCGGCGACTTCAATTATCCATTTCGCCACTTTATTATTTTCCAGCGCCAACTTAGTCCCAAGCAGGACTTCGTTTTTGACCAGCGCTGTATCGCCTAGTTTAAAAGCATTAAAATTACAAACAAAGTCGAGATCGTCTGCGCCATCGGATATCACTCTTCGCGCCTCGGTGAGCTTTTGTTCTATATCCGAAGTTCCGTCGGGAAAATCTATAACGGTTCCAACATTGACCGTAGAATTAGCTTCGGAAATCATCTTGCGTGCAATTGAAACAACATCCGGACGTACCATGATCAGCTTAAAATTTTCATCAATGGCCTCTTTAATGAACGACTTTGCAACCTCTAAATTTTCCTCATGCGACAATCCGGCCTGATCGGCAGTTTTGAGATAAGTCGAATCAAGATATAGTCGTAAATCCATGGCGTAAAAATAAAAAATTCCCAACGGAGCGGGAGCAGCTTTGTTAATTAACGTTTGGCTCTGATTTTTAAATAAACACTCAGCGCACAAACAGCCAGTATCGATCCGATGCCGTTTGCCAGGACATCCCGAATCTCGGCAGTGCGAGAGGCTGTGAGAAACATTTGTGCCAGTTCGATTGCAGCTCCGAACAATAGCGAGAGTATAAAAACAGTCAGTAACTTTTTGGTGGTCGACTGCTTACCTCTAACATGCATGTACTGAAACCAAAATACCGTAAAGAAAAAATGGAAAACCGAGTGGACATATTTATCCGGACTTGAGACACCCACGTCGGGCAAATTCGTCAACTGCACAAGGCAAAGCAATGCGACAATCGTCGTCCAGCCCAGCGCTGCGGCCAACCAGATTTTGTCTTTATGCACCAATTAACTCTTTATAAGCTTCAGCGCTTAGCAGTGTTTCAAAATCAGCAACATCGGCGACACGCATTTTAATCATCCAGCCTTTGCCGTATGGATCTGAGTTCACAGTTTCAGGTGCCGTTTCCAATTCTTCGTTGAATTCAATAATTTCACCTGCTATCGGGAG
>CAZLWZ010000222.1:0-3734 GCA_964563275.1 uncultured Flavobacterium sp. | reverse complement strand
TGTCAGCGGTGCGGCCCCGATAACTTACTTTGATGCTTCAAACTTTAAAACACAGTTTGCATGCGAATTAAAAGGATTTAAAGCTGAAGATTTTATTGACCGCAAGGAAGCCAGAAAAATGGATCGCTATGCGCAATACGCGATAGTTTCCTCGGCAGAAGCCGTAGAAGATGCAAAGTTTGACTTTGATAAACTCGACAAAGACCGCGTTGGCGTTATTTGGGGCTCAGGCATAGGCGGACTGGAGACTTTCCAGCAGGAGGTTATGGAGTTTGCTGCCGGTAACGGAACGCCAAAATTTAATCCATTCTTTATACCGAAGATGATCGCCGATATTGCGGGCGGACATATATCAATTAAGTACGGCTTCCGCGGACCAAATTTCACGACCGTCTCGGCGTGTGCGTCCTCCACGAATGCGCTGATTGATGCTTTTAATTATATCCGTCTGGGACATGCTGATGTAATGGTCACCGGCGGCTCTGAAGCAGCAGTCACTATTGCCGGAATGGGCGGTTTTAATGCCATGCACGCACTCTCAACACGGAACGACGATCCAAAAACAGCATCACGCCCCATGGACAAAGATCGGGAAGGATTCGTGCTTGGCGAAGGTGCCGGAGCTCTTATCCTGGAAGAATATGAGCATGCTGTGGCGCGTGGCGCAACCATCTATTGTGAAATTGGCGGAGGGGGAATGTCGGCCGACGCCCATCACATAACTGCTCCGCATCCGGAAGGTCTAGGAGCCAAAAATGTGATGCTGAATTGTTTGCGTGATGCAGGCCTTCGTCCTGAAGACGTTGACGGAGTAAACATGCACGGAACATCGACGCCATTAGGTGATATTGCCGAAAGCAAAGCGATTTTATCAGTCTTTGGCGATCATGCATATACGATGAATCTCAATTCGACTAAATCGATGACCGGACATCTTTTGGGTGCTGCCGGGGCAATCGAGACAATAGCGTCAATTCTGTCAATTAAGTATGGGATCGTGCCTCCGACAATAAATCATTTTACAGATGATGAAAATATTGATCAAAAACTGAATTTCACATTTAACAAGGCGCAAAAAAGGGAGATGCGTGTTGTAATGAGTAACACTTTTGGGTTTGGCGGACATAACGCCTGTGTTCTGGTAAAGAAATTAGATTTATAACTGTGAAACGTTTTATTAAAAGGTTATTAAAGAACTCCCGCCCTAATGAAGCCGGGAGTTTTTTTAAAGAAATAGCTGAGATCCTGAGTTTTCAGCCACTGCACATCGAGCATTACAGAAGAGCCTTCACCCACCGCTCCTCGAACAAAATCGACGCCACCGGAAATCCTGTAAATTATGAGCGCCTGGAATTTTTAGGCGACGCGATGCTGAGTTCGGTCATCGCAGCACATTTATTTTCAAAAGTACCCGCAGGCGACGAAGGCTATCTCACCAAAATGCGATCGAAGATTGTAAGTCGCGAGCATCTTAACGAGCTCGGGCGTGATCTGAACTTGACCCGTTTTATCGAGAGCAAGATCCCTATCAGCCATTTCGGAGAAAACATTCACGGGAATATTTTCGAAGCATTAATTGGCGCCATCTATCTTGACCGAGGGTATCCATATTGCGAAATTTTTATCGAAAAGCGGGTGATCGAACCTTATGTCGACATCGCGCGCCTTGAGGGCAAAGTGATTAGCTATAAAAGCCTGCTAATAGAATGGTGTCAGAAGGAGAAAAAACAATTCCATTATGATGTTTTTGAAGATAATGGTATCGATGGCCAACGCCTCTACGGTGTCAAACTAAGTATTGATGATAAGGTCATTGCTAAAGCACGTGCTACATCTAAGAAAAAAGCAGAAGAAAAGGCTTCACAACGCGCTTACTTTGCATTTCAAGAGAAGATTCACCCAAAATTGTAGGAAATTCTTAAAAAACTATATCGTTTTCGTTGATAAATAATAGTTAAGATAACTTTGGCAGGATTTTCTTTCGGTCAATAATGTTATCTTTACGGCTTATTGAATTAGAATGGCCGTCCACAAACTGCACATAGAAGATTTCGACGAAATTGATTACCAGCTCATTGCAATTCACACCACTTTAGAAGATTATCGTCTCGCCTATTTTCTTAACCAAAACCTTCCCATACTGCTTTATCGAACGACCGATGACATCCAGATCAGCACCCGGGACGGCATCGCAAACTTCTCACGATACACCTTTACAAACCAGAGTGAAGATAGCGTCTGGGATTTAATAGCGAATCATGGCGAGATCCTCACAATTCATCACAATAGTGTAGATTTGTTTGCTAATGCAACTCTTGAAATTCCTACAAGGATATTCTTAGTTCCGGAGTACAAGAAAGCAAGTTTTTTCATCAAAATCGAAAATGCAGCACAACCGGTACAGGAAATTCTTACCATAATGAATAATATAGAAAGAATAACGACCGTTTACAGCGTCGATTCATCAAAAATAAAATCGAAAAACAACTTAATATTTTAAGATGCCTACTAATAAAAAAACAAAAATTGTTGCCACACTCGGCCCCGCCTGCAGTACCAGAGAGGTACTTAAAGACATGATTGAGGCCGGAGTGAACGTTTTCCGCGTCAACTTTTCACATGCCGACTATGAAGATGTTCAGGCAAAAGTAGATATGATTCGTTCGCTCAATGACGAATTCGGCTATACAACCTCCATTTTAGCTGATTTACAAGGACCCAAATTGCGCGTCGGGGTGATGAAAGAAGAGGTAGTCGTTGTGAACGGCGATTTAATCACTTTTACCACCGCGGAAGATATTCCGGGAACTGCCGAGCGAGTTTATATGAATTACAAGGAATTTCCGCGCGATGTTAATCCGGGAGAGCGCATTTTGCTGGACGACGGAAAACTGATCTTCGAAGTCGTCGAGACCAATCGCAGTACCGAGGTAGTCGCCCGGGTAATTCAAGGCGGCCCGTTGCGCTCTAAAAAAGGGGTCAACCTGCCCAATACGAACGTTTCGTTGCCGGCGCTGACAAAAAAAGATATCAAAGACGCGATCTTCGCTATTAAATTACAGGCCGACTGGATTGCATTGTCGTTCGTGCGAACACCGAAGGATCTTGAGGAGCTGCAGGATTTGATCGCAGAACACTCGGACCACAAAATTCCAATTATTGCCAAAATAGAAAAACCCGAAGCTGTTGAGAACATTGATAAAATTGTAGCGTTCTGCGACGGGCTTATGGTGGCCCGCGGTGACTTGGGTGTCGAAGTACCGGCGCATGAAGTTCCGCTGATCCAGAAGAAACTCGTAAATCGCGCCAAAACCGCCCGGATTCCGGTCATTATAGCCACACAAATGATGGAAACGATGATCACCAGCCTGACGCCTACTCGTGCCGAAGTTAATGACGTCGCAAACTCGGTTATGGATGGTGCCGATGCCGTGATGCTATCGGGAGAAACATCGGTTGGAAATTATCCGGTACAGGTCATCGAAAAAATGACTCAGATAATAGAAGCGGTCGAAGATTCGCCGCTGATCGTCGTGCCGCAAAACACTCCGCAGGTCCGCACCAAGCGTTTTATCACCAAAAGTATATGTCATTATGCCGCAATGATGGCCAATGTTATTAAAGCAAAAGCCATCTGTACGCTTACCAACAGCGGTTACACAGCATTACAGATAACAGCATCGCGGCCTCAGGAACACATAATGGTTTATACATCCAACAAAATCATTATGAAA
>CAZLWZ010000221.1:0-3738 GCA_964563275.1 uncultured Flavobacterium sp. | reverse complement strand
GCCAATTCGGCACTCGGCCAGGCGAATATCAGCCGTGGGTCATAGGCTTTGCCGCACATCGCATAATTGCCTGCGCCGTACGAATTTCCGACTATTACAGTAAATTTCGGTACAACGGAATTACTGACGGCATTCACCATCTTAGCACCGTCTTTTATGATGCCACCTTGTTCGGATTTTGATCCGACCATAAACCCGGTCACATCCTGAACAAAGACCAGCGGTATTTTCTTCTGATTACAGTTGGCGATGAATCTCGTTGCTTTATCGGCTGAATCAGAATAGATGACACCACCAAACTGCATTTCGCCTTTTTTGGTTTTAACAACTTTACGCTGGTTGGCCACAATTCCGACTGCCCATCCGTCGATCCGTGCATATCCTGTAATGATCGTTTGCCCGTAGCCATCCTTGTATGGCTCGAACTCTGAGTTGTCGACCAATCGGTTGATAATTTCCATCATATCATATTGTTCCGCGCGCGACTTTGGCAACACGCCAAATATTTCTTTTTCGTCTAATGCAGGTTTCTGCGGTTTTTGCCGATTAAAACCGGCTTTGTCGTAGTCGCCAATCATCGAAACAATATTTTTGATGCGGTCCAATGCGTCTTTATCGTCTTTGGCTTTATAATCGGTTACACCCGAAATTTCACAGTGTGTTGTAGCGCCGCCTAAAGTCTCGTTGTCGATGTTTTCACCGATCGCCGCTTTTACAAGGTAACTTCCGGCGAGAAAAATACTTCCTGTTTTATCGACAATCATAGCTTCGTCGCTCATAATCGGCAAATAAGCTCCGCCGGCAACGCAGCTTCCCATCACGGCAGCGATCTGGGTGATTCCCATACTGCTCATAATCGCATTGTTGCGGAATATCCTTCCGAAATGCTCCTTATCGGGGAAAATCTCGTCCTGCAGCGGAAGGAAGACCCCGGCACTATCGACCAGATAAATTATAGGCAAGCGATTTTCCATCGCAATCTCCTGTGCGCGAAGGTTCTTCTTGGCCGTTATCGGAAACCAGGCTCCGGCCTTGACCGTTGCATCATTGGCAACAACGACACACTGCTTTCCTTTTATATAACCGATTTTTACCACCACACCGGCAGATGGGCAGCCGCCATACTCAGTATACATACCTTCGCCGGCAAAAGCAGCGATTTCTATATTGTTTGCTTTAGGATCAAGAAGGTATTCGATTCGTTCGCGGGCCGTCATCTTTCCTTCCGAATGTAATTTTTCTATCCTTTTTTTTCCGCCGCCGACTTTTACTGCAGCGCGCCGGCTTTTAAGTTCGGATAGTAGTAGTTTGTTGTGATCTTCGTTTTTATTGAAGTTTATGTCCATAGAGCAGTTATTCTTAAGATTTCTGAATTGCAGGCTAAAATACGAAATCGTTTGTATTATGGTGGGTAAACATTCCGATTTCGGATACGAAAAAGGGAGAACTGTTTCGAGTTCTCCCTGTTCTATGTTCAGCCTGTTTTGGATTAAAAGCCAAAGAATGCCGCCAGATCGGTTTTAATACTCTGATTGACAGACGCAGCCAACAGCAATGAAATCGTCAGACCAATAGTTGCATATAAAAAGTCTTTTCCAATCATGCGCATCGCTTTCTTTTTATGTTTTTTACCTTTCTTAATCCTGGCCAGATTGATCGCGATCTCGCGCCCGCCGATCAGTCCCAGGAAAACCCAGGTTGTACTCATTGGTACGGTCGAAATAAACAGTTTGTAAATCAGAATCAGAGCGTATGAAAAGTCGATTAAGGTCGCGGCGCGGACATCGGCAATACGGACTTTTTCGCTTACAACCTGCTGGATTTTATCGCCGCGAAGTTTAAATAATAATCCAAGGCCAAGAAAGATCACCAAACTAAAGATAATAAATTGACCTAAATCAAGTCGCCTGGGAAGGAACACTGCGATGTTGGCACCATCCTGCATCACCCAAACGCCCCACAAAAGACCGCTTACTGCCCATTGCGCGACATTCCAACCAGGGGCAATAGTTCTGCTTTTAAACTTTTTCCTGATGTAATTATAGCCATAAAACCATATTAATGCCGATACTACAAAAGCGATAAGATATCCTGAAACGCTTTTCGTCACCATCGAGATAATACCGTCTGACGAGGAACTGAACACACTTAACATTAAAAATGTGGTCGATACCGGCATCTTTAACCGCGTGAGTATCAAAAGTACTAACGGAGCCATCAGCATGAAAAACGAGAAGTTCTCGGGGTGGGGGTAATTGCTCGTTCCATCGGCGTTCAATAAGCGCTGATACGTAACATCGCCGTCGAAGTAAATATAACTGAAGGTGACTACGGCGAGAAAAATCGTTCCCACAAAGAGCCATAACCAATACCATTTTCGAGCCTTGTTGCTCTCGATGAATGTTCCCAACGACTGGATACTGTCATTTGACACTGTAGCATACGCAGCAGTCATAAAACCAATCCACATCGCTATTTGGGGCTGTCCGTAGAAAACGGCGCTTAAAATAAAAATACTTGATACGATTGTCAGGAATATTTTCTCATTCGAAAATCGTTCAATCAAACTCAAAGGCGGTATCGCCTTCTTTTTGTATTTCATTTTCATAAAAAGGATCTAAAAATCAGTGCAAAGATATTAACTTATCCTGGCGTGGCGTGTTTTATATTTTAAGTTAATGTTATTAAATGCATGTTTTATTATGGCTCCTTTTCTGCAATATGCTGATTCAAAAAACTGTATAATCGGCTAAAGAGGCCTGATTTTTACAGTGATTGTAATATCGTTTATACTATTTCCTTAATTTGCAGTTGTTAATATTTTATTAACGATGTGGTAACATTGACACGATACTTTTGCAAATTAATAAGTGGTAATATGAGCGTAAATGACTTTTTTCAGTATTTCGTGCCGAAGGATAAAAAATTCTTTCCGTTGTTTGAACAGGCAGCGGCCAATTTAATCTTAATGGCCGAAACACTGCACGAAGGAGTGAACGCCCCTGCGTCGCGTCGCGATGAATATTTTCTTAAAATAGAGGAGCTGGAGGCTAATCTGGAAGAGATCACCCACAAAACACATTTGGAACTAAGTAAAAATTTTATTACCCCTTTTGACCGCGAGGACATTCATGCACTGATAAAATCGATTGATAACGTTGCCGATTACATGCATAGCGCCGCGAGTAAAATGCGTTTGTATCAGGTTGAAAAAATTACGAAATCGATTCGCAAACTCACCGAAATAAACCTTGAAGCGTGCCAACATATAGGGATGGCAATCTCAGAACTAAAGAATCTGAAAAATCTGAAGAAAATCACTGAGGCTTGTAAGAAAATAAACAAGTTGGAAAGCAAAGCCGACAATGTACATGATAAGGCGGTTGCCGATATTTTCGAAAATGAGACCGATGCCAAGAACATTATTAAATATAAAGAGGTCTTATCCGCACTGGAATCTGCCTCGGACAAATGCAAAAGCGTGTCCAATGTTCTGGAACAGATAGTTGTCAAGCATTCCTAATAGGTTGATTATATGGAATTTCCACTGCTTATCATTATCATTGTTCTGGCACGTATTTTTGATTACATCAATGGTTTTCATGATGCCGCGAATGCAATAGCGACTGTGGTAGCCACCAAAGTCCTGTCGCCGCTTCAGGCGGTGATATGGGCTGCATTTTTTAATTTTGCGGCTTACTGGGTGTTTGGTTTTGGTGTTGCCGATACTGTAGCCAA
>CAZLWZ010000220.1:0-3752 GCA_964563275.1 uncultured Flavobacterium sp. | reverse complement strand
GGAGGTCTTTATACGTACTGCCCTGAACAATCGGGAAGAATGCCTGTTCGTAGCCATATTTGAATGGAAGCTTGTCGAGGTGTGTGATGCATCGGTCGAGCCAGCGGTGCGTCATGTGCATCGAGCGTTGCGCATACCGGTAATCGCACGGATATGGCGTACATTCATCGAAAGCCATGATGATATCGGCACCAATCGTTCGCTGAATTTCCATCACGTTTTCGGGAGTAAAGAAATGGCGCGACCCGTCGATATGAGATTTAAATTTCACACCTTCCTCTTTAATTTTACGGTTTGCGGACAATGAATAAACCTGATATCCGCCCGAATCGGTCAGGATATTGCGGTCCCAGTTCATAAATTTATGCAGCCCGCCCGCTTTTTCAAGAATTTCTGTCTGCGGACGAAGGTATAAGTGATACGTATTCCCCAGTATGATATCGGGATTAATTTCTTCCTTTAGTTCGCGCTGATGAACCCCTTTGACCGAAGCCACGGTTCCCACGGGCATAAAAATTGGCGTTTCGATGACGCCGTGATCAGTGGTAATTTTTCCCGCGCGTGCCTTTGACTGCGGATCGGAATGTAGTAAATCGAACTTCATAAATAAATAGCACCTTTAAGGTGGGCAAAGATAACTTAAAATAAAAATGAAGTGTTTTGATTCGGAAAATTTTAGATTTGTTTATGAGTAACCCGGTTTGCTGCGTCCCGATTGCCTCCTTATGTAAATTTCAGCAGTAACAAATTGAATATTATATTGTCTATACAAAATCAATCATAACTAAAAGCAAATGAAATCAATCAATATCCTGTTGACAGTAACATTGTTCGTTGCCACTTCACTGACGGCGCAGCAGCGTGACATTAAAGAACTTGACTCCTATTTTACTACGCTCGGCTCAAACAATAAGTTTATGGGCAGTGTCGCCATTTCACATCAAGGTAAGGTTATTTACAAAAATGCAATTGGGTTTGTTGACCAGGAAAGTGGCACCAAACTGACTACCGACTCGAAATTCCGAATTGGCTCAATATCGAAAACCTTCACAGCCGCACTTATCTTTAAGGCAGTCGAGGAAGGTAAATTAAGTTTATCGGATCTTCTGTCGAAATATTATCCTGAGGTGCCGAATTCCGATCAAATAACGGTGGCACACCTGCTCGGCCATCGAAGCGGCATCCGTAATTTTACAGCCGATCCCGACTATACCCAATGGAGCACGGCACCAAAGACCGAGGCAGATATGCTTTCAATAATAGTCAAAGGCGGAAGCGATTTCACTCCGGACACGAAAGCAGATTACAGCAATTCCAATTACGTACTACTAACTTACATACTGCAGGATATTTATAAAAAACCGTACGCTACTTTGATACGTGAGAAAATTACGAAGCCACTTAACCTGACAGACACCTATTATGGCGACAATATCAATCCCTCTAACAATGAAGCTGAATCCTATCGGTTTTTTGGCACTTGGCAGAAGCAGCCTCAAACGGCCATGTCGATACCGTCGGGTGCGGGCGCGCTTGTTTCTACCCCATCAAACCTCACGCGTTTTATAGAAGCGTTGTTTGACGGCAAAGTAGTTTCGAAAGAAAGTCTGGCGCAGATGAAAACAATGCGCGACCATTACGGCATGGGGTTGTTTCAGATGCCATTCAATGACAAAATCGGATACGGACACACAGGTGGCATCGACGGCTTTTCATCGTTTTTAGTACACATTCCTGCAGATGATGTATCGGTAGCAATTACGTCAAACGGATCAAATTTTGACAATAACGATGTGGCCATCGCAGCTTTAAAATGGTTTTATAATGAGCCGGTTGACATTCCTGAATTTTCCGCCGCTTACCACTATTCCGCCGACGAACTTGTACAATATACCGGTTTGTATTCCTCACCTGATATGCCGCTTAAAATTACCATCACGGCTCAAGGCACCACTTTACTCGCGCAGGCTACGGGGCAATCGGCTTTTCCACTTGAGGCGACCTCGAGGCATAAATTCAAATTCGACCTTGCGGGCATTGTTCTGGAGTTTGCTCCCGAAGCAAAACAGATGGCGCTCAAACAAGGAGGCGGCGTTTACACATTCACAAAACAGTAATCAGGTTCACAACGAAGCTGCGGCAAAAATACATATAAGGTGTAAGGAAAAGATTTGCCGTTGCCCAAAAATCGGAGTACTTTTGTTGCCGTCTAACTTTTAATAAAAAAATGAAGCGCAACACACAACAACTCAACAATCTATGTATTCAGGTACGCCGCGACATTGTCAGGATGGTGCATAAGGTTAATTCGGGCCATCCCGGAGGATCTTTGGGCTGCACCGAATTTATGGTCGCACTGTATCAAAATATAATGGACCGTAAGGAAGGATTTGATATGGACGGCATAGGAGAAGATATCTTCTTCCTGTCGAATGGCCATATTTCGCCAGTGTTCTACAGCGTTCTGGCCCGAAGCGGTTATTTTCCGGTCTCTGAACTGGCGACTTTCCGTCATATAAACTCGCGCCTGCAGGGCCATCCAACGACACATGAAGGATTGCCGGGCGTCAGGATAGCATCGGGTTCACTCGGCCAGGGGATGTCGGTTGCCATTGGTGCCGCACAAGCCAAAAAACTCAACAATGACAGTCATTTGGTTTACAGCCTTCACGGTGATGGAGAGCTGCAGGAAGGCCAGAACTGGGAAGCGATCATGTATGCATCGGCGAAAAAGGTCGACAACCTGATCGCGACTATCGATCTTAACGGAAAACAGATCGACGGTTCGACTGATGAAGTTTTGCCGATGGGGAGCCTGAGGGCGAAATTTGAAGCGTTTGACTGGCTGGTTGTAGAAATTGCGGAAGGCAACAATGTCGATGCGATAATTGCAGGCATGACCGAGGCGAAATCAAAATCCGGGAACGGCAAGCCGGTTTGTGTATTGCTTCATACCGAGATGGGCAATGGCGTTGACTATATGATGTACAGCCACGCATGGCATGGGAAAGCGCCGAATGATGAACAACTGGAGACCGCGCTGACGCAGAACTATTGCGAAGGTGAGAGCGATTACTAACCTACTTCAGACCACAACATAAAATTCAGATGAAAAAATATACAAATACAGGGAGCAAGGATACGCGCTCGGGCTTTGGCGCCGGCCTGACTGAACTCGGACAAAAGAATGAGAACGTTGTCGCTTTATGTGCCGATCTTATAGGGTCACTAAAGATGGACGATTTTAAAAAGAATCATCCCGAACGTTTTTTCCAGGTGGGAATTGCTGAAGCCAACATGATTGGCATTGCGGCAGGTTTGACCATAGGCGGTAAAATTCCTTTTACCGGTACGTTTGCAAATTTTTCGACGGGGCGCGTGTATGACCAAATCCGGCAATCAGTCGCATATTCGGATAAGAACGTAAAGATTTGTGCATCGCATGCGGGGCTGACATTGGGCGAAGACGGAGCAACGCATCAGATTCTGGAAGATATCGGACTGATGAAAATGCTGCCGGGAATGACGGTGATCAACACATGTGACTACAACCAGACGAAAGCTGCGACATTGGCCATTGCCGACCACCACGGACCGGTTTATTTGCGCTTTGGCCGACCGGTAGTTCCTAACTTTACACCTGCCGATGAACCATTCGTAATCGGGAAAGCGATTCAACTGACCGAAGGATCAGACGTGACGATCGTAGCCACAGGACACCTGGTATGGGAAGCGCTGATTGCTGCCGAGGC
>CAZLWZ010000219.1:0-3759 GCA_964563275.1 uncultured Flavobacterium sp. | reverse complement strand
AAAAAAAAGGCCCGCTTTTTTCGGCCGGTATCATTGGCGGAAACCCGTGATAAAAATATTGAATATAACACTTTGATCGAAGATTTTCTTTAATCAGAAACTTGTTGAGTTCTGGTATCAGGCCGCTGTTGTCTATAATCTGTATTACGTAACGTTCATCATGACGTACAACCGATCTGACTTGTTTTAAAATCCCGCTGAACCGCCCGAAGAGCTTTGAAGTCAGCCGGTTTTGCTTTGTGAAAGCATAGTTGATATTAGGATAAAAGGTTTCAGGTTTTGGGCAGATAATTATGTCGATCTGATGATTATCCTGCAGGTAATTATTATACAAAGTCGTCCAGCTTCCTATTTTATTATAGGGAAGCGGAATATGCGATATGATAACTACTTTGGCCATCAGATTTTGGTAGAGAATAAGCGCTCACCTCGGCCTGATAAAAAGTACACGGGGACGGCTACGCATAGTACTTTGGTAATTAAAAGCTTATGGGATGATTCTTTAAAATGCGCGGCTAAATATTTCGAAATAATCGCAAACAGTTTCCAGTACTTAAACATCAAACACTGACGAAGTGCCAGGAAAATACGCTTCAATAACGCCAATTCAATTTGCGGCGTAAGCTGGTTTTTTACCGACAAAGCATTTAAGATGTACCGGCGTGAGTGGAAGGTTGAATAAACTTTGTCTTCGGACACACTCTTTCCGATGCGCTGGTCGTGATCGCGAATATAGCAGGTCGTATTATTGATAAAGGTGTACTTCAGTCCGTTCAAAATCTGCATAAGATGAAAGGTCCACTCCTGTGAGCTAGCTAAATCTTCGCGAAAAGGACGTTTAGGAACGCTTGTACCGCGCCAAACTATGGCGCCGGTTTGCCATGCGACTTTCGATTCGATCATTTCGCGTACAACATCTTCCTGCGGCTGGACTACTGACCAGTTCCGAATCGCTTTAGACGGCGTTTCATCAAAAACAACTGCAAGCGAAATGGTAGCATCGGCAACCGTTGAAGCGTGTGCCTGAAGGTGTGACTCAAGATGATAGGGCGACATTACATCATCACTATCGAACCAATTAATAAACGAACCGACGGCAATTTCAAAGCCATAATTCCGACATGCATTGGCACCTTTTGGCCGATCAAAAGGCCTGCAATGTACCTGAAATCGATTGTCGAATTGTGCGTAACTTTTTGCAATTGTGACTGAATCGTCCGATGAACCGTCGTCAATAATCAGGCATTCCCAGTTTGCGTAGGTCTGAGTTTTTACAGCGTCAAGTGTTTCGGCAAGAATTGATGCCCTGTTATATGTGGGGATAATAATGCTTACCAGGTAATCTTGCATACATTTTTTATTGCTGTCCTTTCCTTAAGATTATGGTATATCCAGTGCGCTCGGTTTTCTTAATTCCCAATTTTCCGAGTGCATTCAGCAGCATTCCGATCATGGACGCAACAATGTTATCCTGGCGTTCAATTCCTGAAAACGGATTCACATGCCGATGCCGGTACTGAAGTTTTACCACTTCATAATCAGTCGAAATTACCGCCCGCGTAAGTGCGCCACTGGTTTTTGTACATAAATATTTTCGATATACCGAGGGGTTATAGGGCTTCACATGTGACAAATCGTTGTAAAAACCTTCCCACATCATCGGAGCCGAAATAACCAAAACGCCACCGGGCTTTAAACACCTGTCCATTTCACGTAGAGTTTCATAGAATTGCTGCGGTTGCAGATGTTCGACCACATGACTGCAATGAATTACGTCAAATTGTTTGTCGTCAAAGGGCAGTTGTGGCAATTGCCCTAAATGCACGTTGGGATGTTTTATCTTAAGATGCGCTGCCGACCCGGGATTCCCTTCAAGCATATAAAAATCGGTCCGCTGCATATGATTGGCAAAGTCCCCCATTCCGGGTCCTATGTCCAGCACCACTGAATCGGAATTTATATAAGGCCGCGCCAATTCAAAGAACGGTGCCCGTTCGTGAGTATAATATTTATTGCTCATAGCTTGTGCCATTTAGTGTCGATTAGTACGGGATAGCCTTTTTTTAATGAAATCGGACCGCCGAGTCTCACAGCGCCTTCCTGTACAAAAACTGTTAATGCTTCGGGATGAAAATCAAATTGATGACCACCGGAACCGAACCACAAACTTACGATATAGTGACCCGAAGACAATGGCAACGATGGGACTACACCGCCTATAACGTTCAATCCGCGCTGCAGTGCGAAAACTTCGCCCACGTGGCCCGAATAAAGATGCATCAGAGCAGTCGTGTCAGGCATCCGGACGCCAACTGCAAACTCCGCTGTTCGATTTTCCTCAGAAAAAACTTCGGCCTCAAACCGAACTTCGCCTCCGGTTACAAGGTCGGACTTAAAAGTAAACGACTTAATATGATATGGTAATTTAGTGGTCCGCTCGTTGGTGAATATGTTTTGAGTAATTAGTTGCTCTGAATGAGAATAGTAGTCCACTACATCGCGAACGTCACCCTGCATCGCCACCATTCCGTTTTTAAGGTAAACGCCCCGGGAACACAAATTCTGCACCGCCGCCATATTATGACTGACAAACAAGACAGTCCGCCCCTGGCCTTTGCTGATGTCGCCCATCTTTCCGAGGCACTTCTTCTGAAATTCGGCGTCTCCAACTGCCAATACTTCGTCGACAATCAGAATTTCACTTTCCAAGTGAGCTGCGACTGCAAACGCCAGCCGCACATACATTCCCGAAGAATATCGTTTTACAGGAGTGTCAATATAGCGTTCGACGCCCGAAAAATCGATGATTTCGTCTAGCTTCCGGGTTATTTCCTTCTTGCGCATTCCTAAAATCGCACCATTCAGGTAAATGTTTTCACGCCCGGAGAGCTCGGGATGAAATCCGGTTCCAACTTCCAGAAGACTCGCAATACGGCCCTTTACTTTTATCTCGCCCGTAGTTGGACCCGTAACACGCGATAACAATTTCAGTAACGTACTTTTGCCCGCACCGTTCTTGCCGATAATGCCCACCGCATCACCTTGGTTGACCTCAAAATTGATATCCTTCAATGACCAGACGATATTGCTTTTGCCCTTGGTCGAGCGGTCATTGGTTTCGCCGATCCGCAAAAAAGGATCCTCCTTGCCGCGAATGCGGGTGCTCCAAAATCGCTCAAGGTCACGCGAAATAGTACCGGTACCAATTTGGCCGATTTGGTATGCTTTTGAGAGATTTTCTACTTTTATGACGGTTTGCACAGGTTGAGGTTGAGGTAAAGGTTAAGGTTGAGGTTAAGGTTTAGGTTGATGTTAAGGGCGAGTTAGTGTTTTAATTAATTTGTTCAGCTCGTGCGTAACAGTATCAATTTGTTCAGCGAGGGCTTGGTATGCATCGGGTTCAAAGTAACCAACTTTTTCGCCATAAACCAAATGGCTGCGGGTTTCAAAAGCACTGCCTCTGGCAATAATATAAATTTGATCTTATCTTTACTTGTTGAACGACCAAAACCTTCAGCAATGTTAGCAGAGATCGATAAAGCCGATCTTCGAACTTGACTCGTAAACCCATAATCTTCCGACCTTGGCAGCGAAACAGTCAAATCAAAGATTTGGATCGCGACATTCATCGCTCCCTTCCAAACCGGCATATCTTCAAAACTTATATACTTCATCCCTCAAACTTTACCTCATCCTCAACCTCAACCTCAACCTCAACCTTAACCTCAACCTCAAATCGTATCCACAAAATTCTTCTCA
>CAZLWZ010000218.1:0-3764 GCA_964563275.1 uncultured Flavobacterium sp. | reverse complement strand
TAAATGCTACGTCTTTAAATTCTTTGACGAACGGTGTGCGGCGGTTCATCTTATAGAATCCACCATTTGACTTTGTACCCGGATCCTGCGTATACAACACGGCCTTACTAAAGAAACTTGCCCCTTCTTCAATTTCCTTCTTAAAAGTTTTTAGCTGGTTGATGACTTTCTGTTTTTCCTCTTCCGACACCTTAGGCTCGATCACAATCTGTGAAACTTCCATCTCTGCGCCAAAGACCGGCAGGTCGTCTTTCGGTATCTTTTTAAAGAAAGTACGTACTTCCTCGGGTGTGATCTCGACGCGGTCGATAATTTGTTCCTGCATAAGTTCGGTCAGGCTGTTCAGGCGGATGATTTCGGACAGATCGGCACGGAAATCCGCTTCCGATTCTTTCTTGAAATACTCAACTACCTTGTCCATCGAACCCAATTGCTGCACCATGAAGTCGATTTGTTTGTTCAGTTTTTCGCGAACCTGATCGTCGGTTACAATGATACTGTCCTGTATCGCCTGGTGGGCATATAGCTTGTCCTCCATCAAGCGGCCCAGCACCTGACAGCGCGTAATATCATCGATCGAATTGCCTTGGCTACTGATCTCGAGGTATGCTTTATCGATATCGGATTCAAGTACATTGTAATCGCCGACGGTCGCGATAATGCCGTCGATCTTTTTCTTACCGCCTTGCATCGCGGTAGTCGCGACATCGTTTGATCCATCTTCCTGTGCACCTGCCGTGGCGATAACACCCATGAAAACCATGACCAGAATTTTATTTATAAACTTCATATTTTTTGCTTTTAATCGCGTCATCTGTAATCTCCTTTTCAAATTTTTTAATTAGCTCCAGTTTTCTGTTATTAAGTATTACCTCTTTTAGTGTTGGTCTTATATACTCCAGTGGAGCAGTTTGATTTTTATCAAGCACATCTGTAATTTTCCCCAGATATATATAGTCGCCTTCTTCATGCTGAAACGATTTTCCATCGATAAGAAATCGATCCCTGTTTTCAGGGTTTATAAAAGGAAGCCTCGCGTACACCTGGCTCATCTCAACCCAGACACTGTCGTTCAGCGCATAGTTCTGAAACTGCAATACGTTTGTGTCCCAGAAAGCCCTGTCCGATCGTTTGAAATCAAAAAACCTGCGGCGAATGTTGTCAAGTTTCGGATTTTCTTTACTTAGATGGATATATCGCAAACGGACTAATGTCGCATTTGTTTTAAAATTCTCTTTGTTGGAGTCGTAATAGGCGGCCAGTTCCTGCGCTGTAATGACCGTATCGACCGATCTTTTGACAATTTCCTCGATGTACGCCTTCGTATAAAGATCTATTTTATATTGATTTACCAGATTGTCGAGTTCGGCCTGCTTGTCTTCATTAAGATTTATCTCGGCCGCGTCGATCAGTAATTTTTTCGTGGCCCATCGGTCGATGTAATTATTGATGATTACGAGACTGTCCTCTTTTGATATTCCCTTCGGCACAAGGTCGCTTACTTCATCGCGGTACAAATAGGACTCATTGACCCTGGCGATGGCTTCAGGTTTTGCTTCAGGTTTAAAAAAGCTGCACGAAGCGATCATAAACAGAAATGCTGCTATGCAGACTGCCTTAATCATTATCTGTTGATTTCTTTCTTCAAGCCATCAAAGACATCGTTGTTGATCGCTACGGCAAATTCCCGTTTCAGGTCTTTTACCCAGTTTTCCTCCAGATGTTGCTGATAATCATTAATAACACGCCCTTTAGCTTCTTCGAGGGATTTTGGCCCCTGTGGCAGCAGTTGGTTTACTTTTACGACAAAAAAGTGTTCACCGTCGGCCAATATTTCGGAAACACCTTTCTTATACTTCAGTCCTTTCGGAAGCGCATCGTTTCCTTCTTCATAAACGCCCGCCTTTGCCATTACGTTGACCGCGTCTTTGCTGTTCAGGTTTTCCCGGATGTATTCGGTACTTTTATTTTGCTTCAGGAATTTCTGCGCTTTTTTGATGACATCCTTATTAGTCGACGAGGCAATAATAACATCCAGTCGGTTACTCCATCTATATTTGTCGGCGTTTGCCTCAAAGTAACTTTGAAGGCCCACCGAGTCAGTCTTTGCTTTTTCCCAGATTTCCTTTTCCATCAGGTCGAACAACAACAAACCGTCACGATATTCATCCATCACCGCCGCAAACTCGGGAAATTCCGATTCAAGGTTATCGTCATAGTAGCGGTTAAGCTGCTCATCGACGAATTTCTGGTACAGTACATCGATTTGCTGCGACAGCGGCTTTACTGCCAGACCGCCTTTTTGCTGCGAATAAATATAGTTCAGGAATTCGGCTCCGGCGATATTTTTATCAGCAATGGCAAAAAGATTTCCTTCTGGTATTCCGGCTGGAATAGTCCATGTGTTGTTATATATGTCGTTAGTAACCGTCTTTGACAACGCTGCATAAACCTTGTCGTTTCGCCTGACTGGAAACCTCTTTCTAAGTTTTTCGTTCATCGAGGCAGCGATCAGTCGGGAACGTTCGTCACGTGCAATTTTATTTTCGAGTTCAGCCTGCATCTCGCTCAGAGGTTTCACCGGGAACTTATCGACAAGTTTTACTATGTGCCATCCAAACTGGCTTTCAAAAGGCGCGGAGATCGGATTGTCTTTAGTTAAACTGAATGCAACATCTTCGAATTCCTGCGAACTCAGTTGTCCTGAACCAAAACGATTTAAAACGCCACCTTTTGAAGACGAGGATTTATCTTCCGAAAACTGGCGCGCCAGGGTTTCGAAACTTTCACCCTGCTGAATCTTCTTATATATGTCAAAAATATTTGATTGTGCTTTTTCCTGAAGCGCCGCATCTTCGGTCTTAGGTTTCATGATCATAATATGGGCGACAGTCACCTCACCGCGATTGGCACGGACATCATCTACCTTTATAAGATGATAACCAAAACGCGTTCGCACCGGCATTGATATCTGGCCCATGCGCGTTTTAAAAGCAGCAGATTCGAAAGGATACACCATTCTGAATGCCGAGAAGTAGCCAAGATCTCCTTTATTTTCCTTGGCCGACGGATCCTGAGAGTGGGTTGCGGCGAGATCGGCGAAATTTGAACCTTTTAGCGCTTTATTCCTGACATCAATAGCCTGATTGTATGCTTTCAGAGTATCGGCAGGAGCAGCATTTTCGTCCACCAGGAAGAGAATATGGGATGCGCGGACTTCCTTCTGCATCCTCTCATAGGCTTCATTCACGAGCTCACTCGTCACCTTCGAGTCGGTCAGATAATTTTTAGCCAGCTGATTGCGGTACTGGCGCAGTTCATTTTGGTACGCAGTGCTTTCCTGCAGTCCTAATTTATGCGCCTTGTTGATTTTGAGTTTGTAACCGATAAAAAGATCGAGATACTGGTCGAGGTCCTTCTGCGACTCGTCTTTTACCAGGTCGAGATTTTTTTTATAAACCCGAACAAATTCGTCGGTAAAATAAGGTTTGTCTTCAATGGTAAACAGAACTTTTTTTGTTGATTGCTGGGCCTGGACGGTTATGTTCAGGAGCAGAAACAGTCCGAACAACAATTGTTTGGTTTTCATTATTTATATTAACGAATTAAATGACTATCGGCACCGGATGGAATCCGGCAAATTTAACAATCCACAAAAATAGCAATTAGCATATATTAAACAAGTGCGGCTGTTACTATTAACATAAAATTATTAACAGAATTCCCGGCGCCGGTACTCCGCGAAACTTCTTTAGTCATTGAGG
>CAZLWZ010000217.1:0-3778 GCA_964563275.1 uncultured Flavobacterium sp. | reverse complement strand
GCAAAAGCTAACGCCATTCAAATTGAGGTTTCATCGTCACCTTTTAGAATGATCGTTACCGATAATGGCAAAGGTTTCGATGTGAACAATCCGACACACAAAACGTCGCTGGGTCTGCACAACATGAAACAAAGAGCCGCAATGATTGATTACAACGTAGAAGTCAACTCGGCTCCCGGCTCGGGAACAACAGTAATACTTACCGAAAACCAAACCGTACATGGAAAAAATTAAAATCGCCATTATCGACGACCACAAGATCGTGCGTCAGGGCCTTAAGGAATTGCTGGAGAAACTCGGTACTTATGAAATATCCTACGAATTTGAAAACGGTCCCGATTTTTTAAATGCACTTCCGCTGCCCTCCAAACCTGACATCTACATTCTCGACTACTCTATGCCGGAAATGAACGGGATCGAGGTGCTGCAGTCACTTGAGGGACGGGACGAAGAATTTAAGGTGTTGCTGCTGACGCAAAATTTTGACGAGCATATAATTGATTCTGCGTATCATTATGGTGCCCGGGGATTTTTGAATAAAAATTGCACCGCCCACGATTTAAAGTTCGCAATCGATAACATTATTAAAATTGGTTACAACAACGTGTCGGAGATTTTGAAACGCATCCGGAATTTCGATGAATTTAATGTAAAGCCAAAATCCAAAATCAATATGTCGGCACGCGAAGCCGATTTTCTAAAGCTTGTTTGCGATGAAAGAGAACTAACGTATGAGCAAATGGCCGATATAATGGGACTTTCGGTTAAATCGATTGAAGCCTACCGCACCGCATTGTTTGAGCGCTACAACATTAAATCCAAAGTCGGATTGGTGTTATTTTCTTATAAACACAACCTGACGCCCCCGTTTAATTAGCTTTAAATTTTCGCTAAAGTCCTTTGCTCCGCATGTCGCAAACAGTAATTTTAAGTTAAAAATAAAAATACACACAACATGGAAGCATTAGTAAAATTGGTAGCGGAAAAAACGGGAATATCAGAAGAGCAGGCAACCACCGCCGTACAAACTGTGGTGGTGTTTCTAAGAGATAAATTGCCAGGAAACCTTGGTGAACAGGTCGAGGCGTACGTAAAAGGGACATCGACCGGAGGACTCAGCGACATCAATAATGTCACCGGCACGATAGGCAGCATGTTTGGTAAGAAGTAAAATGACGCCACGCGTGCTGGTGCACGATTCACCTGACGCGGAAAGGCCTTACTTTTTGCTGTGTGTCTTTTTGACGATCTCCTGCCTCCAGTCCCGACCGATGGCTGAAAGATATTCGGAGTAATTCCATGTGTTGAAGCCGGTTGCTAATGTGTCGTCTTTTAAGGCAACGTACGTTTCGTCTTCGGGCATAGCCTCAACTTTAAACCCGCAGCTGCGCAACATCGATACTATTCCCTGATGATTTGCCACCCACCAGTTTGTTGGATCACCGGCGAGACTATGTTCTATGAATGCCATTGAAGGAAATTCGGGCTTTTTTAATATGTCCCTGTCGCTGAACGGAATATCGGCAGGAACGTCCATCTCTTCTGTGCCCGGCATTGACAACGTCTGAAAAACAAGCATTTTTAGGGCTTTTTGCGCTACAATATCCATCGCCAGCATTGGGTACCGCAGATGGTAAAACACTCCCATGAACCATACAAGATCGTACGCTTCTTCAACATGCGCCAGGTCATACACCTGCATCGTCCTAAATTCGATCCGGTCGTCTAATCCGAATTGTTCCGATACCCAGGCAGCCTGCTTCAGATAATGATCATCAAGGTCGATTGCTACCACCTGCGCGCCACGCTTGGCGAGTTCTATTGAATAAAAACCTGCATTACAACCAATATCCAGCACCTTCCATCCTGACAAATCCTGTGGCACCGATGCGCTGATTTTCTTCCATTTAAATGCGGGAAAATCGCCCAGAAAGTGATCGGGCGCGGTTTGCGAACCATCGGGAAGATGAATATTGTGAAACCACGGCGCCAGAGCCTGTATTTGATCCTGAATCCTCATTATGCACTTATTTCCTGTTGCGCCTGCTGCCGATGTGCATTTCGCGCCTGATTTACATATTCTTCCAGTTCCGCTGCCCGTACCTTTGCGGTATGTGAGGCAAGTACCTTCTGACGCGCGTTTTCGCCTATGGTCCTACGCTCGCTTTCGCTGATGTGATGAAGGTATTGCAATACTTCATCAGTGGTACGGGCGATCAGTATTTCCTTTTCGTTTTCAAAAATCGAAGTCAGACCATCCCAATAATCGGATATTATCGGAACACCACAGGCCGCTGCTTCAAATAAGCGGACGCTCGGTGAATATCCAGCTTTTATCATGTCCTGACGCGTAACGTTTAAAGTATACTTCTGGCTGTTATAGAAACCGCGGTGTTCTGCGGGCGGCAGGTGTTCAATGCGTTGCACGTTTTGTGACCAAGCGATTTCGGAAGGATATTGTGGGCCTGCAACAACAAATTTTCCGTTTGGATATTCGGCTGCGACTAGATTCAGGAGAAGTTCCACCGTCGGCTGACGGTCGGTGCTGAAGGTGCCCAGATAGCCGAGTTCCCATTTCTTTGCCTTTCCTTCCACAAAATAATTCTCCGGATCGACAGAGCAATATAAAGCGCGCGCTGCCGGTGAACCGTAATACCGCTCAAGATGTTCGAGTATCGGACCGCCTGAAAACGAGAGGTACAAGTCGTACTTCGCGATCAGTGCGGGCGTAATATATTCGAAATCCTGCCGTTCGAGTTTTGCCAGCGTCACAGGGGTGTCAATATCATAAAAAGCTTTAATACCTTTTGCCGTTGCCATGACCCATTTGCCGACATCAGCTCCTTGCGGCACATAAGATCCTACAATAACCACGTCAGCATTTTCAACGTCGTCCTTGTAACGGTTCTGCAACATCTGGAAATCATTATAGAGACCGAGGCGGCAAAAGTCCGGTTTTGCCATATCGCGGTTCGAGGCATAGTACGGAACGTCCTTCTCCAGAAATAAAATTTCATGTCCGCGTTTGGCGAATTCCTTCAACAGCGCCCTGTACGTGGTTGCATGTCCGTTTCCCCACGAGGAAGTAATCGATAATCCGATAACTACTAATTTCATAGTACTATTTTTATGCCTGCACTTGTTGTGCAGAAAGTGTTTTGTTAAAGATTGATTGCAGCAATTGCGCACGATGGTTATAGGTATGTGCCGACAGAACCTTGGCGTAAGCCGCCTCCCCTATTTGCCGCGCGCGCTCAACGCTGAGGCTACGCAGAATGGACGCCACTTCATCGCCTGACTTTGCCACTAAAATTTCAACATCGGGTTCAAAAAAAGATTCAATCCCTTCCCAATAATCGGTGATAATGCAAGCGGCGGCTCCTGCTGCTTCAAAAACGCGCGTCGCCGGTGAAAAGCCGTATTTTGCCATGCTGTCTCGGCTAATATTTAGTACGGCCGTTGGCGTGCAGTTAAAAGCGTTGTGTTCTTTGGTATAAACATGTCCGATATAATTTACATTGCGAGGCATGTTTTTGTCGGCCCAACCACTTCCGCCTAAAACAAAACTGCTCTCACCTAATTCGGATGCGGTTTTTAAAAAGAATTCCTCTACCCTTGCCTCGCGGTCGGGAAGGCGGTTGCCCAAAAACGCAAGCGTACTTTCGAACCGCGCATCGGGAGTAACAGGATGATGAGTATCGGTGTCAAGAGCATTGTAAATAGGGATGCATTTCTTTGCACCGTTACGTTCATACGCTTCAACAACAGGATTTCCGCC
>CAZLWZ010000216.1:0-3797 GCA_964563275.1 uncultured Flavobacterium sp. | reverse complement strand
GAAGTTGCCCTGTTAAAAGATAAGGATACTGACGCTTTCATGGCACTCAAGCAACGGCTCAACGAGTTATGCAAGTGTATGGAGACCGACTGCAGAGGATTTGCAGACAAAGCGCTGAAGCTTATTTCAGATCATGGTCTTGAATTTAACTCGTTTTATTCCGGATATATTCCCAAGCATTTTCAAAAGATAAGCGCAGGTGAGCTTGTAAAACATATCGGGCATTATAAATATCTTGAGCACGAAGAAGGAAAGCGCTATTCAGCAAAAACTCCACCCGATCAAAAGGCGGCAATTGATAAGATATCGGATGAACTTCTGAAGTTGTTGAAAAACATCAATGAAAATGCCGAAAAGTACCTACTATATAAGGCGTTTCTGAAAAATATTACGCCACTGTCATTATTGAATACCGTAAATTCAGAGTTGGCAAAAATTCAAACCGAGCAAAATATTTTATCCATATCCGAATTCAACGCCTTGATTCATCGGGAACTTCAAAACCAGCCGGCGCCGTTTATTTATGAACGTTTGGGCGAAAAATACCGACATTTTTTTATCGATGAATTTCAGGACACATCGGAAATGCAGTGGCAAAACCTGATTCCGCTGATCGACAACGCTTTGTCAGGACAGGATGATTCTGGCGCAAAGGGAACACTAATGATCGTGGGCGATCCGAAGCAGTCGATTTATCGCTGGCGCGGCGGAAAAGCCGAACAGTTTATCGCATTGAGCAAAGGCTTGAACCCATTCAACAATCCGGATAAACAACTTTTTTCACTCGATACCAATTGGCGCAGTTATTCAAAGGTTATAGAATATAACAACAGCTTTTTTAAATGGGTGGCGGGTCAGTTTGATCATGTCGATTATGCTGATCTTTACGCGCAGCATAGTTTTCAGCATTGCACCGATAAGCTTGGAGGTTACGTAGAGCTGCAGTTCATATCGAGTGACGATTGTGTTGACGGCGGACCAACCAAGACCGATCTTCATTTGCAGGCAGTCATGCAAATAATCACCGACCTTTTATCGCAAGGTTATCGTTATAGCGACATCGCTATATTAACCAGGAAACGATCGCAGGGTATATGTGTTGCGAATCATTTCACTGAGAATAATATTCCTTTACTTTCCTCTGAAACATTGTTAATAGGCAATGCGACAGAAGTGCGTTTTATCATAAACCTGTTGAAGTATCTGCACAATGAAGAGGATAATGCGGCCAAAGCCCAATTTCTCCATTTTGTAGCAGCACGGGAATGTAGCCCGGAAGCAGTACACGACTTCATTTTCGACGGGATGCGCTTAGTTGAAGCGGATCTGGAGATGTGGCTTAACCAGCACTTCTCGATACAGTCGGTTTCATTTTCAGGTCTTCGGAAAAAATCGCTATACGAAGCCGTGGAAGTCATTATTCAGAAATTTATCGGCAAAGAGATAAATGCTTATATTCAGTATTTCCTGGACATAGTGCTGGAACGGGATGTCCGCAATCAAGCTGGAATAACCGATTTTCTGACGTTTTGGGAAATCAATGGTGAAAAATTCAGCATACCGTCTCCCGAAGGAAACGACGCCGTAAAAATCCTGACGATCCACAAAGCAAAAGGGCTAGAATTCCCGGTTGTCATCATGCCTTTTGCCGAAGAAGACTACAGCCGTAAGCCGCGTGAAAAGTTGTGGCTCCAGACCGATGATGATCAGATTGACTTTCCACGAGTTTTGGTGGACAGCAGCACTGCGGTCGAAAGTTATGGAGAGGCCCCTTCAGTGGTGTACAAGCAAAAGAAGCAGGAAGAATTACTGGACAACATAAATGTGCTATACGTTGCAATGACGAGATCCGAAGAACAACTCTATGTCATATCGGGAATGAACCTGACCGGTAAAGGCGATATTCAGGAAAATAACATGTCAGCATTGTTTCTGAAACATTTGCAGGCGCAAGGATTATTGTCTTTTGATCAGCTAATGTACAGTTTTGGCGAGAAGAAAAAAGCATCTGCACCAAAACCGCCTGCTGAGAAGCCCATTATTATTCAAAACGTGACGGAGAGTCTTGATCCGAATAATATTAAAATCGCGCAGCGCGACTCGGTGATGTGGGGGACACATCAGCAGGAATCGATCAGCTATGGCAACCTTATTCACGAAATTATGTCTTATGTGCGGACAGATGAAGATCTGGATTCAGCGCTTCAAAAGGTGTTAGAAAGCGGACTGATAAATGGTAGCCAAATAGATGTAGTGCATTCGACGTTGATCCAAATAGTCTCACATGCTGACCTTGGCGAATTTTTCTCAAAGTCGAATAAAGTTATGAACGAACAGTCAATTATCCGCAAAAATGGATCGGTTCTGAAGCCTGACCGATTGGTTGTTGACCGTGCAGGCGAGGTCCTTTTACTGGATTATAAAACAGGGAGCCATAACCCGAAATTTATTACCCAGTTGGAGCAGTATGCGCAAGCAATAGAGGAAATTGGTTATAAAGTGCGGAAAAAGGCGCTGGTATATATAGCAGACCAAGTAAATGTAGTAGATTTGAGTAGCAAAACATCTTAAAAAAACACAATATGTACGGGAAAATGAAATCCTTTCTTCAGTCAGAATTGCAAGCCATCGAAGACAATGGAATTTTTAAAAAGGAGCGGATCATAACATCGGCACAAGGCGCCGAAATAACCATTTCGACAGGAGAGAAAGTTCTAAATTTCTGCGCGAACAATTATCTTGGTTTATCTTCGCACCCCGCGGTGATCCAGGCAGCCAAGGATACGATGGACACACACGGCTACGGCATGTCGTCGGTTCGTTTTATCTGTGGGACTCAGGATATCCATAAGCAACTTGAGAAAAAAATAGCCGAATTTTACGGCACCGAGGACACAATTCTCTACGCCGCGGCTTTTGACGCAAATGCAGGTGTTTTTGAACCGCTATTGGGTGAGGCTGATGCGATTATCTCAGATAGTCTTAACCATGCTTCGATTATCGACGGTGTCCGACTTTGCAAAGCCGCACGATATCGGTACGAAAACAGCAACATGAACGATCTCGAGGCGCAACTGGTCAAAGCAAACGAAGCGGGAGCGCGGTTCAAGATTATTGTGACCGATGGTGTTTTTTCAATGGACGGAGTTGTAGCTCCGCTTGACAAAATATGTGATCTGGCTGATAAATATGATGCCCTGGTCATGGTTGATGAATCGCATGCGGCAGGTTTCATAGGTCCGACAGGAAAAGGGACGCTTGAGGCAAAAGGAGTGATGGGCCGCGTAGATATAGTCACTGGAACCCTTGGTAAAGCACTTGGCGGTGCAATGGGGGGATACACTACTGCTAAAAAAGAGATTATCGAGATGTTGCGCCAGCGTTCGAGGCCTTACTTATTTTCGAATTCCTTGGCCCCGGCCATCGTTGGAGCTTCGATTAAAGTTTTCGAACTTCTGGAAGGCGACACATCACTACGAGACAAACTGGAGCAGAACACAAATTACTTCAAGCAGGCGATGAAAAACGCCGGATTTGATATTATTGATGGTGATTCGGCAATAGTACCGGTAATGCTGTACGATGCAAAACTGTCACAAATAATGGCCGACGAACTATTAAAGCGTGGAATATACGTAATCGGCTTCTTTTTTCCAGTAGTGCCAAAGGACAAAGCGCGGATACGGGTGCAGTTATCGGCAGCACATACGAAGGAACATCTTGACCGTGCGATCGAAGCTTTTATCGAGGTTGGCACCGCATTGAAAATCCTCGAAACCCCCCGTGGGTTCTAAAAA
>CAZLWZ010000215.1:0-3823 GCA_964563275.1 uncultured Flavobacterium sp. | reverse complement strand
ACCATGTTTGCACGATTGTACGCCTTTTCTTCTATTACGTTGGAAGTGAATTTTCACCTTTAAAGCTTGACAGTTTCCCGAATACATTCATTTTGCGCCAATTTCCAATCTTGCTTTTTCTGTAGCGGTCCACAACAATGCTGCATCTCTTTTTGATGATCTGATCAGGATTCTGTCCTGAAATACCGACTGTTCACGCTTTGACGGCAGCTGATTTATTAGCGATATCAGCTGTTTACCACGATTTTTCATCAACAATCGAAATCTGCGGCTCCTACAATACGAGCACTGTACTATATAGTTCCGTGATCGTCCGCGGCGATGAGTTCGCGTGGTGTCTGTTGTTGCGGATATAACTAAAGACCTTTTAACGAAGAGTTTATTCGGAATTATATTAAAAATCTATGCGGGTCGCGAGGAGGCATTGTCCTCAAATTTAACTTAATAATGAGCGGATAACCCTTTTTATGGTGTATTTTTGCAAAATTCAACATTTATATGACAAACAACGAAGTCGAGTACGAAATAGAGGAGAAGAAGGAGCTGTACGGATATCAGAAAGGCGATATTGATGCAATTTTTGAGCGGCTGGACAATGAAAAGCCAAACTATCACTTGCTATACCAACTTCCTACAGGAGGAGGGAAAACAGTAATTTTTTCGGAAATTGTGCGCCGGTATTTGTCACGCCATAACAAGAAAGTTGTTGTTCTTACACACCGGATTGAGTTATGTAAACAAACGTCAAAGATGCTAAAGGGCTTTGATGTGAAAAATAAGATCATCAACAGCAAGGTCAAAGAACTTCCTGATCAGAACGATTACTCTTGTTTTGTTGCGATGGTTGAAACATTGAAAAACCGGATCAATGACGATAAATTACATCTTGATAATATCGGTCTGGTCATTATTGACGAAGCGCATTATAATTCATTCCGAAAGTTGCTTAGTTCGTTCCCCAATTCGTTTATCCTGGGCGTCACAGCGACACCGTTAAGTTCGAACATCAAGCTTCCTATGAATGAAAATTATGATGAACTCATCGTCGGCGACACAATACAATCACTTATAGACAAAGGCTTTCTTGCCAGAGCAACTACCTATAGCTATGATGTTGGGCTGTCATCGCTTAAAGTAGGCATTAATGGCGATTATACGGTAAAGTCATCCGATGATCTGTATTCGAACATGGTCATGCAGGAAAAATTGCTCCATGCGTATACCGAAAAATCACTTGGAAAAAAGACGCTGATTTTTAACAATGGAATCAATACTTCGCTCTATGTGTACGAAACATTTCGCGAAGCAGGTTATGATATACGCCATCTAGACAATACAAGCAGCGCAGAAGAACGCAAAGAAATCCTGCATTGGTTCAAAAACACCCCGGACGCAATTCTGACTTCAGTCGGAATTCTTACTACCGGATTTGATGAACCTACGGTTGAATCTATTATTTTAAACCGCGCCACAAAATCGCTGACGTTATATTTTCAGATGATTGGCCGCGGATCGCGAAAATTGCACAACAAAGACAATTTCATCGTCATCGATCTTGGAAATAACGCCGCACGCTTCGGTCTCTGGCATGAACCGGTTGATTGGCAGCATATCTTTAAATCACCCGAATTCTATCTCGAAAACCTTCGCGATGACGCTGATATAGAACTGCATTTCAAGTACAAAATGCCCGATGTGGTACGCCAGAAATTCGGCAAAACGGCAGTGGTAGAATTTGATATTGAGGAAGAACACAAAAAAGCAATTGGACAAAATCTGCGGTCCAAAGTCGTTATCGAGAAATCGCTTGAACAGCACGCGACAATGTGTGTTGAAAATTCCGATGGTTTATACGACGCAAAACAACTTGCGAAATTGCTAAATGAAGATATTGAATGCCGCATGAAACGGTACGCGAAGTGCCTCAGCCATTGCAGCAAAAATTACCGTGAATGGCTTGTGGAAGATTATAAAAACAAATTATTATTGTTAATCGGCCGCAAGGTCAGAGAGTCGCTATATTAAGCTATTTTTACTTATACTTATTGAATCATAATTTATATTATGTAAAATAGAAAATTACCGTTCTTACTCATACAATCGCAACCTGCTTCTCAATAATTCTATTTCCTGCTGCAACTTACGCTGCCGCTGTAGCAAATGCGTTATCGACACAACCCCTTCGATGTTAATATCCAGATCATAGTGAAGACGCCGGCAGCATTCCACAACATCAAATTGCTCATCAGACATTAACCCTCGATTATCACTTCCTTCGAAATCTACCAATCCCGCTTCAACAAGTGCCTGTAGAAAATCGGTGCGTAAATGATAATGATCACAGTAATCCTTTATGGTTATAAATGTTGCCATTTCAGTTTATTTTAAATGTGCTAACTCCTGGAAAAGTTCCCTCTGTTTCGGTGTGATGTTCTGAGGTACTATAATGTTAAATGTTACAATCAGGTCACCGTATCCGGTTTTTCTATAAATAGGCAGCCCCTTCCCTTTTAGTTTCACTTTTGTTCCGTTTTGCGTTCCCGGCGCCACTTTTATTTTGACAGTGCCGTCTAGCGTCTCAACCGTAGCATCGCCGCCAAGGACTGCTGTATACAAATCGAGTGAAACATTTTTGTACAAATCATTCTGCACGCGCTTAAATTCTGCATCCTCGGAAATAACAAAGGTGATATATAAGTCGCCGTTCGGACCATTATTTGCGCCTTTCCCACCATAGCCCGAAAGTTTTATGACCTGTCCGTCAGCAACACCGGCAGGCACGGTAATCCTGATGTTCCTGCCATTAACCGACAATGTCCGCTTCTGCTCTTTCACGATATCACGTAGCGACAACTGGACTTCTCCACGAATATCCTGGCCTTTAAATGATGCCTGTTGACTTTGCCGTGAGCCGCCAAACATCGATTGAAAAAAATCCGAAAAATCGCCACCGCCAAAACCGCCATAGGAATATTCGTCATTGCCCTGATGCTGATATTGCTGCGACCGGCGCGTATTCTCATATTGCTCGGCATGTTGCCAATTTTCACCGTAAGTATCGTACTTCTTACGATTTTCCTCATTACTCAGCACTTCATTTGCTTCATTTATCTGTTGAAACTTCCTCTGCGCTTCGGCATCATTGGGGTTCAAATCGGGATGATATTTCCGCGCGAGTTTTCTATACGCTTTCTTAATATCATCGGCCGATGCTTTCTTAGTAAGACCAAGTATTTTGTAATAGTCTATAAAAGCCATATTTGCTGGTTTAAGTACATAAATTTATAAAAAATAACAAAGATTGGTGGTGAGTCTGCGGAAGAAAATATAACTCAGATTCCTTGCTTTTTTATTTCAAAAGGTCCGGCTCCTTACTTGGTTTTTAGTATTTTTATGCTTTGTAATAGCATGAAAAACAGTATAGCGATTCGCATTGCCGATTTCTTAAAAACCTATCCTCCATTCAGTACGCTTTCCGACGAAGATTTGCTCGAAATTGTAGCTGATATTAAGGTCGTGACACTGGAAAAAAATCAGACATTGTTCCGTGTCAACGACCCGCTTCACGACTGCTTTTACGTCGTTGCATCAGGTTTCATAAATCTTTCCGTTATTTCAGATGCCGAGGAAACACTTTTAAACAAATGTTCCCCGGGCGATCTTTTTGGTCTTCGCCCCTTTTTTGCAAAAAACAATTATATGATGACGGCCAAGTCACGTGATGAGAGTGTCGTCTATGCCGTACCAGTTGATTCGTTCCGTCCATTTGTTGCAAAATACACGGAAGTTCTAAACTTCCTTCTAGAAAGCTTCGCCACCAACA
>CAZLWZ010000214.1:0-3823 GCA_964563275.1 uncultured Flavobacterium sp. | reverse complement strand
GCATATATTAACACCATTTCTTCCGACGAACTCAAAACACATCTTTACATTGTCGCTTCCGATGAAATGGAAGGCCGCGACACCGGATCGGAAGGCATGAAAAAAGCCGCCCGGTACATTGTCGATTTTTATAAAAAAAATAATATACCTTTTCCAAAAGGCGCAACCGGTTACTATCAGCCGATTCCTGCCGAATTTTTCGTTAAGCCTTTCAGCCCGAAGTTACCTGCATCCGAAAATATCTGGGCATTTATCGAAGGATCGGAAAAACCGGAGGAGATCATTGTCATATCGGCGCACTACGACCACGTGGGCATGAAAAATGGCGAAATATATAATGGTGCCGATGACGACGGATCGGGAACAGTAGCTCTGATGGAAATCGCCCAGGCTTTTGCACAGGCTAAAAAAGATGGCACCGGACCTAAACGTTCGATCCTGATTCTGCACGTTACCGGAGAAGAGTACGGCTTACATGGCTCCCGCTACTATGTTGAGAACCCGTTGTTCCCGTTGGCAAATACCGTAGCAAACATTAATCTGGATATGATCGGCCGCCGTGACGCCGACCACGCGGATACAAACAATTATATATACGTGATTGGCGCCGACAAGCTTTCGAGTGACCTTCATATAATTACCGAGGAAGCCAACAGCAAGTATACTCAAATGGAACTCGATTATCGTTACAACGATTTTAATGACCCGAACCGTTTCTATTACCGTTCAGACCACTACAACTTCGCGAAGAACGGTATTCCGGCGGTGTTTTTCTTCAATGGGGTGCATGACGACTACCACCAGCCCGGGGACACTCCTGATAAGATCGAATACGATGCGCTGGCTCGTCGTACGCAGCTCGCTTTCGCAGTCGGATGGGAACTCGCAAACCGCAGAGACCGAATTGTCGTTGACCGAAATGAAAAGTAATAAAAAACTCCGTTGATAGCGGAGTTTTTTTTTAATGGTATGGTTGCTCGTTTTTAATAATCTGGATCTTTCCCGCAGGTACCGAGTCGGTTGCATCCCGCGTGATCAGCACTCCCAGCAACGTCATCGGAATATCGGGAAGTTCCTCGCCCGACGCCTTCATTTCAACAATCAGCCTTTCAAAATCAACAGGGTGCAGCACCACTGTATCACCTGCGTCTATCTTGTGGGTGAAAATAAAATCACGCAGCGCAGGAAACGAGATTTTATCACCGATAAATATATATTCTGCCATAACTTTTTTATTTAAATTTAAAACATTAATAGCAGGCACAAAGGACTTTTAAGTAAATATTAGCACCGCTGAAACTGCTGCTTAAAAGCATGTTTTCACAGTGGCCGAAACAGGCTCCCGTCATTGATCTTATATGTGGGAATAGCCTCCCTGGCCGTCACTTTTGAACACCGGTGTTTTGTCTGCTGGCAAACTAAAATTTTTTCTTTGTCAGGAAAGACAGGATAATGTCTGTTTCGAGCGAAGCAGTGCTTTCACATTTTTTCATCCACCTGAGCAACCGTGAAAAAATTTCATAACTTTAAGAAAACCTAAATGATGAAAAAACTATACTCATCTGCCGCAATTCTATTTGCGTCGCCTTCAGCTTTTGCGTGCGTCTTCTGCAACAAAGAAATCAGTAACGGGATCTACAACAGTACCTTCTACCCTAACCTGCTGACGATGCTGTCGGCGTTTATTGTTATCGGCATAATCGTAGCAATTTTATCGGTAGTAAGCACTCGAAGGCACCGGAAGTTCATCGCCGGCAACCCCGGCTCTACTCACGCAACGCCAGTTCCGTTGATGACGACATCAGTGATCATCGGGATCGGCCTTGGCGGCTTTATAGATGGTATCGTTCTTCATCAAATACTGCAATGGCACGAAATGCTTTCCAATAAAATTCCGTCGACAAATTACATCGGCAAGAGTATCAACATGTTTTGGGACGGAATCTTCCATGCGTTTTGTGTGATCGTCGTACTTGTTGGCGTGGTGAGGCTTTGGGCATTGCTCAACCGCCCGGATATAAACAGGTCAGGTTATTTATTTTCCGGCGGACTAATAGGCGGATGGGGATTGTTCAACCTTGTCGAAGGTGTCATCGACCACCACATCCTGAAGTTGCACAATGTGATCGAACTTTCAGAAAACCATGATATCGCTAACTACGCCTTTCTTGCATTCTCGATAATTCTGCTGCTGCTTGGCTATTTGCTTATCCGCAAAGGCAGTAAACAAAAAAGCATCGAAATATAGGTAACTGATTTTTTTTTACAAACCCCGGAGACATCACCAAACGGCCGTTTTATACGGTTTGATGCCCGCCAAAACGATGCACTTCCTTAAATTTGCATCAAACTTTTAAACCAAATTATGTTTTTTCAACACGTTTACGATAAAAGCCTTGCCCAGGCGAGCTATGTTATAGGGTGCCAGGCAACCGGCGCTGCGCTGGTCATTGATGCGAAACGCGATATCGATACTTATCTTGAAATCGCAAAACAGAACAAGCTTAAGATCACACACATTACCGAAACGCATATTCACGCCGATTTTTTGTCGGGTTCGCGTGAACTCGCAGCGGTGACCGGAGGGGAATTGCTGTTGTCTGATGAAGGCGGTGCCGACTGGCAGTATGAGTTCCCTCACAGTGGATTAAAAGACGGCGACGTATTTAAGATCGGGAACCTGTCGGTCGAGGTGCTGCATACTCCGGGACATACGCCTGAAAGCATCAGCTTTTTGCTGACCGATCATCCTTCTTCCGACGAACCTGTTATGTTGTTTACCGGCGATTTCGTATTTGTGGGCGACATCGGACGCCCTGACCTGCTCGAAACCGCAGCAGGCATCGCCGGCAGCCGGGACGAGGGTGCAAAGCAGATGTATCAGTCACTTAAACGGATTGACCTGCTTCCGGCGCACCTTCAGCTGTGGCCGGGGCACGGTGCCGGATCAGCATGCGGAAAGGCACTGGGCGCAGTGCCCAGTTCTACCGTCGGTTATGAGAAAATCAGGAACTGGGCATTTCAATACGCAGCCAATCAAAAAGGGTTCACCGACTATCTTCTCTCCGATCAGCCTGAGCCGCCGCGGTATTTCGCGATGATGAAAAAACTAAATAAAATCGACCGGCCTTTATTAACCCAGGTACCGGAGCACCGGAAACTATCGGCGAGCGAATTTATGGAGGCGTACAAAAGTGGCGTCAAAGTAATCGATACGCGCAGCAAAACCGATTTTGCAAAAGGATTTATTGACGGAAGCATCAATATACAGGGAAATAATTCATTCGCGACCTGGTGCGGGTGGTTCATCGACTACGACGAGCAGTTCGTACTGATTGCCGATGATGAAAAAATGGACGACCTGACGCGAAAGCTGATGCGCATAGGCCTTGATAAAGTAGCTGGCTATATCAGTGACGTTACAGGTTTGGGTGTCGATCTGCGAAAAGCCGATATCATCGGGATCGATGAATTTAAGCAACTCGCCCAGGACGATGATGTGCAGGTTGTTGATATCCGCTCAGCATCCGAATTTAAATCAGGGCATGTCAAAAACGCCGATCATGTTTTTATCGGGACCATCGAGGAAAATCTCGATAAAATTTCAAAAGATAAAACCGTGGCCATACACTGCCAGGCTGGCGACAGGTCGTCGATTGCATATTCACTGCTGGTGCGGCACGGATTTGATAATATCCGCAACTACGCCGGTGGCATGGCAGAATGGAAGACTGCCGGCAATGAAATTGTAAAAGAATCGTAAAGAAGATGCTTTGACGCATTATACTGCTACCATATAATTTACACTATGGAATGGATTTAC
>CAZLWZ010000213.1:0-3834 GCA_964563275.1 uncultured Flavobacterium sp. | reverse complement strand
GAATTTCATCACGGCGGGAAGCCAGAGTCTGCAGGCTTACGACGAATATAAAAAGGTCGAGGTTGATGAGAACGGATTTTACAGGATTACGAACAGGACCACGGCAATGCATCACCGAATGTCGATCGGGACAATTGTTGGCGATGCGGTTATGAATGTTAAGTTTTTAGGAGGAGGTTACATCGGTACGATAGAGGAGTGGTTTGTTTCGAAGCTCAAGCCGGGAGACATCTTTCAGTTTGCCGGTAAAAAACTGGAACTCTACCGTATCAAAAATATGGAAGTGCTGGTTCGGAAAGCGACCGCGAAGCCGTCAAAATTTGCGAGCTGGCTTGGTGGAAGAATGGCGCTTTCGGCACAGATGAGCGAGTTGTTGCGACAGGAATTATACGCGGCCAATCACAACGGGAAATCGCCCGAACTAATCGCCCTTGAGCCTTTGTTTGTCCGCCAGCGTAAAGAATCTATCGTTCCCGATGCCGACGAGTTCCTGATAGAAACCTTTAAAACGCGTGAGGGTTATCACGCCGTATTTTATCCGTTTGAAGGGCGGTTTGTCCATGAAGCGCTTGCGAGTCTGTTGGCGTACCGGATCAGCCTGTTATCGCCGATCAGCTTTTCGCTGGCATACAACGATTATGGTTTCGAACTGCTATCGGATCAGCAAATCGACATGCAGAGTGTTCTCGACAACAATCTTTTTTCACCTGAGTATGTACATCATGATTTGCAGCGAAGTTTGAATGCTACCGAGATGGCTCGGCGGAAGTTTCGCGATATCGCAATAATCGCAGGCCTGGTTTTTACGGGTTTCCCCGGGAAGGTCGTAAAGGCAAAACATCTGCAGAGCAGTTCACAATTATTATTCGAAGTCTTTCGGGATTACGAGCCTGATAACTTACTTTTGCAGCAGGCTTTCCGGGAGACCTTTGAGCATCAGCTAGAGGAAGGTCGTTTGATCGAGGCATTGGAGCGAATTCAGGGCCAGCAGAAAGTGTGGAAGACATGCCAGAAGCCAACACCATTCAGCTTCCCGATCATCACCGACAGGCTTCGGGAACGGTTGTCAAGCGAATCACTGGCCGATCGGATCCGTAAAATGACGGCCGCATACACGAAAACAGATTAATGATTTTACCTATAACAATTAAAGGGCACGACCTGGTCCTGCACTGCTCGGGCGCAATGTACTGGCCTGATAAGAAAGTACTTTTTATTTCTGATGTGCATCTTGGGAAGGTGACGCATTTCCGAAAGCACGGTGTGGCCCTACCGGCTAATTCCGTTACAGGGAATTTCAGGCAACTGAGCAAAGTCGTAACAAAATTTGAACCCGATCGCATTTTTTTTCTGGGAGATCTGTTCCACAGCAAAATAAACAGCGAGTGGAAACTATTCGAAAGTTGGGTGCGCACTGTTGCGGCAGAAATAGTATTGGTGGCGGGAAACCACGATGTCATCGCACCGCAAAAGTACCATGATCTCGATATCAACGTGGTTAGCGAAGTACAGTACGGCGATTTTTTGCTGACACACCATCCGGTGAAGCGTGACGGATTTTTTAACTTATGCGGCCATATCCATCCCGGGATTCTGCTTCAGGGATTCGGCAGGCAATTTCTTGAACTGCGTTGCTTTTTTAAAAAGCCTGAGCAGATGATTCTTCCTGCGTTTGGCGAATTTACGGGAAAATATGTTCTGAAACCGACGGCGGATGATGTCGTTTATGCCATTACCAAAGACGATGTGATTTTGGTAAAAGCGTAGCCTCCTGCCGGGAAATCAAAGTTTATTGCTATTTTTAAACCATAAATTAATACCGATGCGTGAACAACCGACACTTCGGCACATTGCCGTAACCAGATACATTGCACCGTTGCGCGAAGGCGGTTCTTTGCCGGCTCTTGCCGATGGTGACGACGGTTACAAGTACGTGCTGAAATTCCGCGGTGCCGGCCATGGCGTGAAAGCGCTTATCGCAGAGTTGATTGGTGGCGAGATGGCGCGTTTGCTCGGACTGAAGACACCCGAACTCGTTTTTGCGGAACTCGACGAAGCGTTTGGCCGCACGGAAGCCGATGAAGAAATACAGGATCTTTTAAAGTCGAGCCAGGGTATCAACCTGGCGCTGCATTATTTATCGGGTGCTATAAATTTCGATTCTTTAGTTACACAGGTTGACGCGCTGACAGCTTCAAAAATCGTTTGGCTCGATGCGTTTATAACCAATGTCGACAGGACTTTCCGCAACACGAACATGTTGATATGGCACAAGGAGTTATGGCTGATCGACCACGGAGCGGCGCTGTATTTCCACCATGGCTGGACCGATTGGAGAAAGCATGCCGTTAGTCCGTTTTCACTGATTAAAGATCATGTATTGCTGCCAAAGGCAACGATGCTTGATCAGGCTGCCGATGAGAGTGCTGCAATTTTAAACGAACAAAGAATCCGCGATATCGTGAATCTGATTCCCGAAAACTGGCTGCAATGGGAAGATACTGATGACAGCAGTGAACTTATCCGCGAGACGTATTTTCAGTTCCTGATGATGCGTCTGGGCAATTCATTAATTTTTACAAAAGAAGCAAAACATGCACGAGAAGCACTTGTATGAGTACGCTGTGATCAGGATTGTGCCACGTGTTGACCGCGAAGAATTCGTGAACGCCGGAGTTATTATGTTTTGTAAAAAGCAGCGGTTTCTGCAAACGCGGATCGAGATTAACGAGCAGAAGCTGCGTGTGCTGTCGGCCGACGTGGATCTCGACCAGATAAAACAGAATTTGCAATCTTTTATGTTGATCTGTGAAGGAGGAAAGTCGGGCGGCCCAATAGCAAAACTTGATGCAGCAGAGCGCTTTCGGTGGCTAACCGCGGTACGAAGTTCGGTAATTCAGACATCGAGGCCACATCCGGGGATGACTTACAACCTTGACGATACGTTACAGCATCTGTTTTCTGACATGGTGATTTAGCTATTGATCCATATTGAAAATCCGTTCAGGTACGGTCCGGGACAATTTTTTTTTATCCGTAATTAATTTAAAAAAATCCTTACTTTTACACTTCAAAATTGCTTTAATAAATATGATTCAAAACAAGAACGTGGTCGAAATTCTGCTGGTGGACGATGATCAGGACGATAGGAATATTTTTAGTGACGCACTGAGCGAATTGAAAATTGAAACCAATCTGACGATGCTTGAGGATGGGCGGGAGCTTGTTAGCTACCTTGAAAACCCTAAAACAAAGATTCCGGATATTCTTTTTCTCGATTTAAATATGCCTTACAAATCAGGTGTCGAGTGTCTGAAAGATATACGTAAAATTGAAAAGTTTAGAAATCTTTCGGTCGCGATTTACTCGACATCGACCTCTGAGAAGGATATGGAGGACACCTTTGTCAATGGTGCCAATATCTATATCAAGAAGCCAAATGATTTCGCTCAGTTGAAAAAAGTTTTAAATGATGTCGTCAGCATCAATTGGCAGTTCCATACGTCGTCTTTAAATAAAGAAACATTCCTTCTGAATATCTGACAAAACAATTAAATTATTATCGGCCTCCTGAATCAGGGGGCTTTTTTTATTATGGGAATTATATAAAATTAGCAATTCTAGTTATAAGCCTCAGCTAAGCATTAAGTAGCATATTTGTGTGGCTGCCCTATTTTTCGCGCATTGTCCGTGTATTCGAGGGTTGCTGACCGACACCGTTCGCTGCATTAAACTCCAGTCTTTCGCGGCTGTGGTGCCGAATTAAATCATTATCATTTGAAACTGAATAAATACGTACGAAAAAGCTTAAAAATCCTTCTCTGGATCCTTGGT
>CAZLWZ010000212.1:0-3850 GCA_964563275.1 uncultured Flavobacterium sp. | reverse complement strand
AGCAGGAAATAAAAAAACTTAAAATACCTGTACTGATTATCAACGGAACAAAGGACTATCAGGTAAAAGAATCGGAAGCCGAATTGCTTAAAGCCGCAAAACCCGACGCCGAGCTACACCTGATAACGAATATGAATCATTTGTTCAAGGAAATCAAAGGTGACGATACCGAAAATCTTGCCTCTTATAATGATCCGAGTTTGCCAGTCATGCCCGAATTGATAGAGATAATAAAAACATTCGTCAAGAAACTGCAGTAACAATACAGACTGACCACCTACTAATGCCAAAACCAATTTTATGAAAAACATCATTTTTTCCCTGCTCTCACTGATCTTGTTCCAGGGAATAGCCGTCGCCCAGGGAAAATCGGCTGCAAACTCAGTAAAAGTATCGATGGACCTGAACGTCGTAAAAGACGATAAAATAATGGTTACCGTCATACCGCCCACGATTAAGGAAAGCAAGGTGGTTTACAGTTTCCCGAAAATAATCCCCGGCACTTATTCTGAAGATGACTATGGCAAATTCATCGAGGATTTCGCCGCCTATGACTCCAAAGGAAAAGCGCTTCCGGTAACGAAATTAGATGTCAATTCGTATGAAATAAGTGGTGCAAAATCGCTCGCGAAAGTAACTTACTGGGTCAACGACACATTTGATATCGAAAATACCCATGAGATTTTCTCGCCAGCGGGAACCAATATTCTCGAAGGAAAAAACTTCATGTTGAACATGCACGGTTTCGTGGGCTATTTCCGCGATAAAGCCAATCTCCCTTACCATGTCACAATTACACACCCGGCGACATTATGGGGCGCGACCTCGCTTGCCGACACCGATGCGTCCGACACGAAAGACATATTTTCGGTTGCCCGATATGCCGACCTTGTCGATAACCCAATCATGTACTCCAAACCCGATTTCACAGCTTTTAAAGTCGACGACATGGATATTCTGATAAGCGTGTATGCGCCGGGCGGTACTGTGTCGGCAGAAAGCCTTAAACCCGATATGGAGCGGATGATGCGCGCACAAAAGAAATTTCTGGGACCGATTGACACAACAAAAAAATACACGATTCTTTTATACTTGTCAGATATGCGCTCGGCCGATGCGAATGGTTTCGGAGCCTTGGAACACAACACTTCGACAACCGTCGTATTTCCGGAGATGATGCCTAAAGATCAGCTTGTTTCGGCCATGATCGATGTCGTAGCACACGAATTTTTCCACATCGTTACGCCGCTCAGCATTCATTCTGAGGAAATCCATTACTTCGACTTCAACGATCCAAAAATGTCGCAACACCTGTGGATGTACGAAGGCGTGACCGAATATTTTGCGAATTTATTTCAGGTGCAGCAGGGGCTGATTGATGAAGATGAATTCTATACACGAATGGCTGGCAAAATTTCGGGAGCCGCACGTATGGACGATACAATGTCTTTTACCGAAATGAGTAAAAATGTACTAAAGGAACCTTATAAGTCCCAATTCTTAAATGTATATGAAAAAGGGACGTTGATTGGCATGTGCATCGATATCATCATTCGCGAACAAAGCAACGGACAGCGAGGCATACTCGATATGATGCAGCAACTGGCGACTGCGTACGGACCCACAAAACCATTCAGCGACGAGGAATTGTTCGCCAGAATTACCGCAATGACGTATCCCGACGTAGGGGCATTCCTGGAGAAGCACGTGAAAGGCACCACTCCTATCAATTACGACGAGTTTTTTGCCAAAATGGGAGTATCAAAAGCAACTAAGAAAGTACCCGGGAACGTCTTTCTGAAAGGTCAGACGCCATACATCACGGTTGATCCTACTACCAAGGAGATAAAAATTATTCCCGGCATAGAACTCAACAGTTTTTTTACCGATTTGGGTGTGCGTGGCGGCGATATCATAACTAGTGTCAATGGCAAAGATTACAACCTTGACAATATTTACGAGATGATTATGGGAAGTCAGGAGTGGAAGGAAGGCGATGCGATAACAGTGACGATTAAACGCGACGGTAACCTTAAAACACTGAACGGTAAAGTACAACTGACATTCGAAGAGCAGGAAGGACTAATGGCCACCGATCCATCCAAAGAAAAGCTTCGAAATGCATGGCTTAAAGGTTAAGAGGAGTATCACACTAATCCCCGAATTGTACATCAGTTTGGGGATTTTTTTTGTTATTTTGCGACAAAACCGAAAAACATGAAAAGAGCGATATTCGCATCGGCAATGGCAGCATTACTGGCCGCCTGTAATAACAAACCTGAGGGCAATCTGGTGATAGAAGGAAATATCCGCGGATTAAACAAAGGAACCTTATACATCCAGCATCTCCGGGATACGGTGCTTGTGGCGCTCGATACAATTGAACTCCGCGGCACATCAAAGTTTTCAACAGCAATTAACATCGAGTCGCCCGAAATGCTTTACCTGTTCCTGGACCGCGGCGTCACCAATACGATCGACAACAACCTGATGTTTTTCGCCGAACCGGGAAAAGTGAGCATCGACACCGACCTGAAGACCTTCTATGCAAACGCTAAGATTACCGGTTCCAAAAACCACGAATTATACGAAGAATTTAAAAAAGTAAATGCGCGTTATGCCGAAAAAGAACTGGAAATTACCGAAGAGGAGTTACTAGCTTTTAAAGAAAATCGGACTATAGATACAAAAGATAAGCGCGACGCAAATTTGCGTAGGAAGTATCTGTATGCGATTAATTTTGCCCTTAACAACAAGGACCATGAAATCGCTCCATATATCGCGCTTGCCGAAATTCCCGACGCGAATGTGCAGTATCTGGACACGATCAGGTCGTCAATGTCCGACAAAGTAGCAACATCAAAATACGGCAGGATGTTAACAGAGCATGTTTCATCAATTAAGGCACAAAACTAGCGCTTCCTGAAAATAAAAAAAACCATCAATTGTGATGGTTTTTTTGAGCCGATAGAGGGACTCGAACCCACGACCTGCTGATTACAAATCAGCTGCTCTAGCCAACTGAGCTACACCGGCGTTTCGGCTGCAAATATAGAAGTGAAATTTAATTCTGCAAAATAAAACTCCACTTTTTTACAGCAAATAATTCTTACAAAGCATTGATTTTAGTAACAAGTTGATTCGCAGCTTGTTCTAATTCAGTGTTGATTTGTTTGAAATGTTCTTTCTTATTTTCAACATTTTTCTGGTTCACCTTTGCGATCAGACTGTCGAACGTGGCGATTGCCTCATCGATCAACGCGTTTGATTCTGCCGAAGGTTTTCCGGTAGTGGTCATTTCATATAAATATACGGCCTCGATAATGTCGCCGAGTACGTAATTGATGTCCTTTTTTAAATTCCTGATATTTGCCATCTTTAAAATATTTAATTTGCGTTTGCAAAAGTACACAGAATCTTTGTATTACCGCCTACGAAATATAGATTTCTAATATGGAAGCTGTTCCAAGTAGCGAAAAGTCCTGAAGTGCAGCCGGAATAAGAACGGTGTCTCCCTTTTTATACTGATAGTTGCCTGACGGCGTCCTAACTTCGAAGTTGCCATCCACACACATAAAAACGGTGAACGAATCTTGTTTCGCCCTTTCGGAAATTATACCGTCGAGCGGAATGAAGTTAGTGGTAAAGTAACGGCTGAGTACAACAGGATTTGCTTTATTTAATGTCTTGTCGTAGCTGCGTCGGGCATCGGTTTTTTCGTAACTGATAGCGTCAATCGCCTGATCGATGTGCAGCTCGCGCTTCTTGCCATCACTACCTACGCGGTCAAAATCATATATTCGGTAGGTTATATCGGATGTTTGCTGAATCTCGGCCAATAATATACCCG
>CAZLWZ010000211.1:0-3851 GCA_964563275.1 uncultured Flavobacterium sp. | reverse complement strand
AGGAGAATTTTTGAAGTCCAATCCAGAAAGTAGTGATTCCTGGTTTTCTTTCGGATAGATAACCTTTCCATCCGCCCAATCTTGAAATAGCCCATATATATCGTTTTAAATCAGACGTTTTATATGGGTTTTTCAATTTTTCGGTTTTGCCCTCAAGCCGTTCAATCTGGTATTCGAGACATTCCAATTCCTCGTCTGAAAAACAACTTCTTGGATTGGTTTCTTCCGGCGTATCGTATGCAATCTGCATGATAAAGAGTTTAATGATTGTTTCGAGCATCATCAAACACAGCTTGCGTATGGCTTTGCCTTGTGATAGCTCACTGGCTTCAATATTAAATCCTTCCTTCTTTAAAATCCTGAATACCTCCTCAATAATCCACCGGTAAGTATACCACTGGATACAGAGCATGGCTGTTGGCAGATCTTGTACTTTCTTGGTGGTCAGCAAGCGCCAGTGTATCGGATTTTCAATATTCTCTCCCACCTCTTTGGCTTCTATGGCATAAAGCGTAATTTTTTCAGGAAGATGCTTTGAAGTATATTGGTTGCCACTTATAGTTACCTCGCAAAAGCGTACCTCTATCGTAGCGGTCCTTTTCCTGATGCCTCTTCTTTTGTCACCTTCCAGTTCAACAGTATAACTTCCTTGCAAAGGCTTGCCGGAGAGATGTTCAAAAAGTCGTTGTTTTCCTTCAAGTATTCGATTGGATTTTGCACGGATCAAGAGATGGGTTTTTGCATCGGGGATTAGACAGAACTGCTCATAAATATCTCCTTCGCGATCTTGGATAATGATTACTTCCTTGGCATGGCGCAAAGCTTTTTTTGAATTCAGTGAAGACTCTATCCATTTGTACGATTCTTTTTCTTCTATAGGCAGGAGATTCTTCTTATGGCTTCGCTCTTTAACTGGTTCTTCAAGGCTTCTGTTCCAAAGTTTGACATCTGAGAAACCATACGGCATCAACGTTTCCGAGTCAAGAACAAAACTGGGATGAATAAAAAATCCAAGACTTCCAACTGTGCCATTAATACCAACAGATTCGTCCTTCTTTATCCGGTTTCGATGATTATAAAGATTAATTTCGCTGGTGTCCTGAATACATAAAACCGATTTTTGGCCAACCGACTCAATACAATTGGAAGACATATTACGAATTATATCGTTCTCGCTCACATTGTCGTTTTGTAAAAAACGATAAATAGCTTTAGCCTCTGAATCACTTTCAGCTAATTGTCTGACAGAATAAATGCTATTAGCAAACAAGCGATTGAGAATAGAATTACCTCTATTCAACAATCGCTTGTCTTTTAAATCTTCAAAATGTCTCGTCTGCATTTTTGGTCAAAAATAACCAAATATTTGTGTCCAGACGGTAGCCGTGTCAGGAGGCTTTCATTAGGCGTGAACGCCTTCTTTTATTTCTTCGACCATTTTACGGTTGAAAGCCGGTAGGTCGTCAGGATTTCGGCTCGTCACAAGTCCCTGATCGACCACAACTTCCTTGTCCACCCAGTTTGCACCTGCGTTTATCAAATCCTGCTTAATTGATTTGTAGGACGTCATTTCGCGTCCTTTTACGACACCGGCATTGATTAGTGTCCATGGCCCATGACAAATTGCAGCTACAGGTTTTCCCACATCGAAAAATGCTTTAACGAAAGAAATTGCACTATCTTCAACTCGTAACTTATCAGGGTTTATCGTCCCGCCGGGTAACACCAACGCATCATAATCGGAAGCCGAAATTTCGTCCAGGGTTTTGTCTACCGGGTATTCGTCACTCCAGTCGCCGCCGCTCCACGACTTAATCTTACCGGGCTTCAGGCTAACAACATGTGCTGTCCAGCCTTCTTTTTCAAGGTGTTCTTTAGGTGACTTTAATTCACTTTCTTCAAATCCGTCTGTTGCCAGTATGGCTATTTTCTTGCTCATAATGATATTTTTTTAAATTAATATTTCTAAGTTACACAATGAGCAGCCGTATGCCTGCTAAGGCAGTATTAAACTTGTTGTAATAATTGTTAAGCTTCCGCTCCGGTCTGGTTTCGAAAAACCAGTTCGCCATCGAAGCTGTCCAACAGGATAATGCTGTCGGTTTCAACCTTACCTGCCAGAATTTCTTTGGAGAGTTTATTTAGCACCTCACGCTGAATCACACGCTTCACCGGTCGGGCACCAAACTGCGAATCGTAGCCTTTTGTCGCCAGATAATCGATTGCCTCGGGGGTCGCGTCAAGCGTAATGTTTTGCTGTGCCAACATTTTGGTGACACTCTTGAGCTGCAACCCGACGATCTGGCGGATATTTTCCGAACTCAGCGGCGTAAACATCACTATTTCATCGATTCGATTTATAAATTCCGGACGGACTGTTTGTTTTAATAATGCCAGGACTTCGACTTTTGCAGTTTCTGTTGCCGCTTCAATTCCACCTTGTAAATTATCGAACTTTTCCTGAATGATGCTACTGCCCATGTTCGATGTCATTATAATAATCGTATTCTTAAAGTCGGCGAGCCTGCCTTTATTATCGGTCAGCCGACCTTCATCGAGTACCTGAAGGAGTATATTGAAAGTATCGGGATGCGCTTTTTCAATCTCATCGAGCAAAACTACCGAATACGGTTTGCGTCTTACAGCTTCGGTCAGCTGTCCTCCTTCGTCGTAGCCGACATATCCCGGAGGCGCACCCACGAGGCGGCTTACGCTGTGACGTTCCTGATATTCACTCATGTCGATGCGCGTCATCGCATTTTCATCGTCGAACAAATAGTCGGCGAGCGCTTTGGCGAGTTCCGTTTTTCCGACACCTGTAGTTCCCAGGAATAGAAACGATCCGATCGGCTTTTTTACATCCTGCAGTCCTGCGCGGCTTCGGCGTACAGCATCGCTGATCGCTTCAATTGCCTCTTCCTGCCCAACTACCCGCTTATGCAATTCATCTTCGAGTTTTAGCAACTTCTCGCGTTCGCCCTGAAGCATCTTCATTACAGGCACGCCGGTCCATTTGGCTACGACTTCGGCAATATCTTCGCGTGTAACTTCCTCTTTAATAAGCGAACTGCCGGCTTGGTTCTCTAACAACTGCGCCTGCAGTACATCAAGTTGTTGCTGTGCTTCCTTTATTTTTCCATATCGAAGTTCGGCTACGCGACCATAATCACCTTCGCGTTCGGCACGTTCAGCTTCCGATTTAAAGTCTTCAATGTCGCGTTTGAAATTCTGGATGTTATCAACAACATCTTTTTCGCTTTTCCATCGGGCAAAAATGTCATTTCGATCCTCTTTAAGATTCGCGAGTTCAAGTCCTAAAATTTTAAGCTTGTTCTCATCGTTCTCACGTTTAATCGCCTCAATCTCAATTTCGAGTTGCATAATTTTCCGGTCCAGCACATCGAGTTCTTCCGGTTTCGAATTAATTTCCATTCGCAACTTTGATGCAGCTTCGTCCATTAGGTCGATTGCTTTATCCGGGAGGAAGCGGTTGGTAATGTATCGTTGTGATAGTTCAACAGCGGCAATGATCGCATCGTCTTTGATTCGCACCTTGTGATGCGTTTCATATTTCTCTTTGATTCCCCGCAGGATTGAAATAGCACTTTCCGTATCGGGTTCATCAATAAGTACTTTCTGGAACCTACGCTCCAGTGCTTTATCTTTTTCGAAATACTTTTGATACTCATCAAGGGTCGTCGCTCCGATAGCGCGCAGTTCGCCACGGGCTAGTGCAGGTTTGAGGATATTCGCGGCGTCCATGGCACCTTCGCCTCCGCCGGCTCCTACAAGGGTATGGATCTCATCGATAAAAAGGACGATGTCGCCTTCGGCTGAAGTGACTTCCTTGA
>CAZLWZ010000210.1:0-3871 GCA_964563275.1 uncultured Flavobacterium sp. | reverse complement strand
GCACCTTTTCCAAGGATTCTTGATCCTATTACTACAGGATAAAGTCCGTTAGCGATCAGGTGCGCCATCGATGGTATCAGTTTGGGCGTATACTGATAGTCAGGATGAAGCATAATGACTATATCAGCACCTAAACCAAGCGCGTGGTTATAACATGTCTTTTGGTTTCCGCCATAGCCTCTGTTTGATTCGTGCCGAATAATATGCCGGATTCCTATTTGCTGCGCGGCGGAAATAGTCTCGTCCGAGCTGTTGTCGTCAACAAGAATGACCTCGTCAACGATATCAAACGGAATTTCCCGGTATGTCTTCACAAGTGTTAATGCAGCGTTGTACGCAGGAAGCACGACTACAACTTTTTTATTTCCAATCATATTCCTATAGTTGCGGTAAATATAATTCCGTTCTGAGAACAGAACGCGACTTCCAGCATTTTTTTGTAAGTAAAAATTAACAAAATGTTAATAACTTACAAGGCCGCTCCGTTCAATTTCCGCTTATTCCGCGCGCTATTTTATATATTTGCGTGTTGTACAAAAAACCGTATTTTTTTAGATAAAAATTTTATGAGCGAAGAAAGTAAGCAGCAAAATTATTCGGCTGACAGTATTCAGGCATTGGAAGGAATGGAGCACGTAAGAATGCGTCCTTCGATGTACATTGGTGATGTAGGCGTTCGCGGATTGCACCACCTGGTTTATGAGGTTGTTGACAACTCGATTGATGAGGCGATGGGCGGCCATTGCGATACAATTGGCGTCGCTATAAACGAAGACGGTTCGATTACTGTCGAGGATAACGGCCGTGGAATTCCGGTCGATATACATAAGAAAGAAGGTGTTTCTGCGCTCGAAGTCGTTATGACGAAAATTGGTGCCGGGGGGAAGTTTGATAAAGACTCGTACAAGGTATCTGGCGGACTCCACGGTGTGGGTGTGTCGGTTGTTAACGCGCTTTCCAACCATTTGCGCGCGACGGTCCACCGCGAAGGGAAGATATACGAACAGGAATACGAACGAGGAAAGGCATTACATCCGGTGAAACAAATTGGCGAAACCGACAAACGCGGAACCATCGTCACTTTTTATCCCGATGATACAATCTTTACCCAGACAACAGAATTTTCCTATGACACATTGTCGGCGCGGATGCGTGAGCTTTCGTTCCTTAACAAAGGCATCACAATCACATTTACCGATAAGCGCGAACTCGATAAAGACGGAAATTTTATCCGGGAGGTTTTTCATTCCGATGAAGGTCTGAAAGAATATATCCGATACCTCGACGGAAACCGCGAACCTATCATTTCTCATGTAATCAGCATGGACCACGATAAAGGCGAAATCCCGGTGGAAGTAGCGCTGATCTATAATACGTCTTATACCGAAAATATATTTTCATACGTCAACAATATCAATACGCACGAAGGCGGAACACACCTTCAGGGATTCCGCAGCGGATTGACGCGGACACTGAAGAAGTATGCCGATGCGTCGGGATTGCTCGATAAACTGAAATTCGAGATCGCAGGGGATGACTTCCGCGAAGGATTAACGGCGATTATTTCGGTAAAGGTCCAGGAGCCGCAGTTCGAAGGTCAGACGAAAACCAAACTCGGAAACCGCGAGGTAGTTTCGCCGGTTAGCCAGGCAGTTTCTGAAATGCTTGAGAATTATCTCGAAGAGAATCCGAATGATGCCAAAATCATCATCCAGAAAGTCATACTTGCGGCACAGGCCCGGCATGCGGCCAAAAAAGCGCGTGAAATGGTACAGCGCAAAACGGTCATGGGTGGTGGCGGACTTCCGGGGAAATTGTCCGATTGTTCCGAACAGGATCCGGCAAAATGTGAAGTTTACCTTGTCGAGGGAGACTCGGCAGGCGGAACAGCCAAACAGGGCCGCGACCGAAACTTTCAGGCGATCCTGCCTCTGCGTGGTAAGATTCTGAATGTCGAAAAGGCGATGCACCACAAAGTCTTTGAAAACGAAGAAATCCGAAATATTTTTACTGCTCTTGGTGTAACCGTCGGAACCGCCGAAGACAGCAAGGCGCTTAATCTCGAGAAACTACGCTATCACAAAGTTATCATCATGTGTGATGCCGATGTCGATGGCAGCCACATCGCCACGTTGATTCTGACGTTTTTCTTCCGCTTTATGAAAGAGCTTATCGAAGAAGGACACGTTTATATTGCGGCACCTCCGTTATACCTCGTTAAAAAAGGAAACAAAAAAGAATATGCATGGACCGATCTTCAACGCGACCAGGCAAATGAAAGAATGGGTGGAAGCGCATCGATCCAGCGCTATAAAGGTCTTGGTGAAATGAACGCCGAGCAGTTATGGGAAACCACGATGGATCCGAATTTCCGCACATTGCGTCAGGTGAACATCGACAGTCTTGCCGAAGCCGACCGTGTGTTTTCTATGCTGATGGGCGACGAAGTTCCGCCACGACGCGAATTTATTGAAAAGAACGCCGCGTATGCTAAAATAGATGCATAGCCGCATTCTGACCATATTTCTGTTTGGTTTTGGGTTTATAAGCATACAAGCTGTTGCGCAAAGCCAGCAAACATTGGAGCAGGTAGGGCATCTTCTCGATGATGCGTTATTTGTTTCCGATCAATACCTGTCTCCTGCCGCCGATGCCGCGATTTATCAGTCATCATCGGCCTGGGTGGCAACTCCGCAGAAACCGGAACTATGGGATTTTACTATTGGCGTGCATACGAACGTTTTTTTTGTTCCAAAGGACGATCGCAGCTTTACTGTCAGCAACTCCGATTTTTCATTTTTTTCCCTCGAAAACGGAAGCGTTGCCACACTCCCCACTGCTCTTGGAAACGACGACAAATCGTATCTCACGGGCGAAATCGATGATGACGGGAACATCAGCCCGGTCCGGATGCGCGCTCCCGAAGGGATTGACTCGGAAACCATTGTGTATCCGTACCTGCAAGGATCTGTAGGTTTGGTGTATGGAACCGAACTGGTCGTCAAATATTCAACACGCGTGAAGCTTAAGAAAGGGTATTATCAGGTGTATGGCGCGGGGCTGAAGCACAACATCAGTCAGTATTTTGCCAGTGCTGAATCGAAAGGCATTTACTTCTCGGCACTTGCGGCGTACTCGCACGAGGAAATCAGCTTTAGCTTTTTGGATACGGAAACGCAGTACGGCAACTTAGGACTGAATGAAATTACGGGACTGGTCGATACATGGCAGTTTCAGGCAAACGCGTCCAAAAAATGGAAAAATTTTGAGCTGATGTCGGCTGTGATAGCCAACACCAGCCATATTAAGTATGAAGTCGGAGGGCCGAAAGGTGAAATTGAGAGCGTGCTGCCAGTGCAATACATCATCAATGAGAAACTGCGCGAAATATATAAAACAACAACAAATGTTTTGGGCGAGGTTTCGGGCCGGTATCAGTTTGGGAAATTTTATGTGCAAACTGCCATTGCTTTTGGTAAATTTGTGAACGCCAATTTGGCTGTACAATACGAAATATAATCAGAAATATAACTTAAAACGTACAAAGATGAAAGTTACAATAGTCGGCGCCGGAAATGTGGGCGCAACATGTGCAGACGTAATTGCTTACCGGGGAATTGCAAGCGAAGTAGTGTTGTTGGATATTAAGGAAGGATTCGCCGAAGGTAAAGCGATGGACATCATGCAGTGCGCGACCAATACTGGTTTTAACACTCAGGTGTCAGGAGTGACCAATGACTATTCAAAAACTGCCAATAGTGACGTTGTGGTGATTACTTCGGGAATTCCACGTAAACCGGGTATGACGCGCGAGGAATTAATCGGAATTAACGCCGGGATTGTAAAAACTGTGGTGGGAAACGTATTGGAG
>CAZLWZ010000209.1:0-3882 GCA_964563275.1 uncultured Flavobacterium sp. | reverse complement strand
GCAATAGTCCATAATCCCGATGCTGTGGTTAATCCCTTGACGGTCGCAGGTTTAAGAAACAAAATTGTACCGGCGCCGAGGAACCCAATCCCACTGATCACCTGCGAGGCGACGCGCGATGGGTCGAGCTCGACGTATTCGGATCCCAAAACATCCGAAAATCCAAACGAAGATACCATCATCGTTAACGCCGAACCAACACAAACCATCATGTGTGTACGCATACCCGCTGCCCAGTCTTTACGTTCACGTTCAATTCCTACAGCCGCTCCGAAAACCGCAGCCAGTATAAGCCTCAGCAAAATTTCAGTCCAATCCAGCATAATTATTTTTATTGTTTATGAAAAAGGGATAATTTTTTTTGACTTTGTTTAGCGGCTGCTTGAATCCGTCGCCAAAGCCATTCGAAAACATCATCGGAAGTTTACACATTTATAGTGGTAACTATCCTCCAAAAATAGCTACATGTACATCTTCTGTCTTATAAAATTATTAATTTCCATTGTATTATTAGCAGCGATTTATAATGTAAGCGAAAAATTAAATTATATAATGGATGCTCTTTCTGATGTTCGTTACTTGCAAATAAAAAGCGATGGAGATACTGATGATTGTTTTGGCGTCGATAGCTGCCACTACATTAATGACACTATTTAGTTATATTTGGTCGGATGTGCGCCGGAAACAATTTCGCGAGCCGGTTCTTCTTTCTCAGATCATCGCATCGGCACAGGTGCTGTCTAACGCAAAGCATGAACGGCTAACAGGATGGGGGATCCACTACTTTATTGGATTGTTGTTCTTAATAGGTTATCATATTATGCTCAGAAGCGCTTATTTCGATCCGACCTGGTTTACAGCTTTGGTCTTCGGGATAATAAGTGGCGTGATTGGGATCTTCGGCTGGCGTACAATATTCAGGTTTGCCCCAAAGGTGCCCAGAATCCGATTTAATGAATATTTTGCACAGCTTTTTATAGCACATATCATTTTTGCACTGACTGCCATAGCGATTTATAAGATTTACAGTGCGTAACGTCGGCGCTACAGCGTTGATACTTTATCAAGTTTTTTATAGAAGCAATTCAGCACGGAGCGCATCTTCTTCGGATTGAAGCGCAATTTGCTAAATTCGGCCCAGGTCATAGTCGGAACGTAGGGCAGCAAAGGTTGAGCGTGTACAAAAACCGAAGGCACCACCTGTTGTAGCATCTTATCCCAGATTTCGTGGTACCGCAATAAATCATCCGGGTACACAACTTTGCGGTCACAACCTTCATCGACCGGTTCAAACGGTTCATCTATGTTCAGATATCCGTAATCATCGGTAAGTTGTTCGCCCGGATGAATATCCCGGATCGCAATCTCAAAATCGTACGCTGTAGTAAAACAACTGGGGTTAAAACTGTGGTTGACATACTTCGCCTGATCCCAGCACAGTACTTTCAATCCCCGATTATTGGTAAAGCAGTACATATCAACTTGTTTCCTGATAAGGGGCGAAAATTGTGCGACCTGTTCCGGAGTAAAAACTACGTCAAGCTCATCGTGAACCCACGTGATTGTCCCTTTCGGGATCAGCTTGGTAGCGACAACGCCGTAACCGACATTGTCGTCGATATAACGGACCTCGGTATCTGGATGTATCATTACATTGGGATGAAATCTTACGAACTAGCAGCACCAGCAGTCATCGGAGCTGAAACAGCGTCAGTCTCTTCAAGCGATTTATACAGATCGAGTGCATTTTTAAACGCCTGATCCATGTTAAAATACTTATAGTTGGCGAGTCGGCCGACAAAATAAACGTTTGATAGCTTGTCAGCTTCCTGCTTGTACTTATCGTAAATATCCTGATTGCGGCTGTTTGGTACCGGATAGTACGGCTCGCCGTCATCCACAGTGAATTCCCGCACGACAGTTGACTTTTCGCTCTGCTGGTTTCCGAAATGTTTGTATTCGATGATTCTTGTAAAATCGACTTCGGTTCCGGGGTAATTCACCACTGAGTTTTCCTGAAAGAATTTTCCATCGTATGTTTCAGACACAAAATTAATGGACCGATATTCAAGCTTCTCGTCAAGACTATGGCAGAAGTCGAAGTATCTGTCGATTGGGCCGGTATAAAACAATTTTTCATAACCGTCAATACTGTCCCTTATGTCGAAAAAATCGGTATTAAGGCGAATCTCGATGTTAGGGTGGTCTAAGATCTTCTTGAACATTTGAGTGTACCCGCCTTTCGGAAGCGCCTGATATTTATCGGAAAAGTAGCGGTCGTCGAAGTTTGTACGTACGGGTATCCTTTCAAGCACCGATGCATGCAGTTCCTCGGGATACTTGTCCCATTGCTTCTTGGTATAATGACGAAACATTTTTTCGTATAAAACCGGACCCACTTTAGACAAAACTGCTTCCCTGCCGTCCTTCGGGTTTTCAATCGCTATCCTATTGTCGTCTAGCCATTGTTTCATCTGATCTTCGGTTTTAAGATCGGTACCAAACAACATATTTACCGTCGTGATATTAACGGGGATCGGGACGAGTTTGCCATCCACGCGTGCGACAACTTTATGTTCCCACGGATACCATTCCGAGAATCGATTCACATACTCCCACACGTCTTCCTCATTGGTATGAAACAAATGTGCGCCGTATTTGGAGACCAGAATGCCGTTATCATCCACATAATCATAGCAATTGCCAGCGATATGCTCACGCTTTTCAAGTACCAAAACCGATTTTCCGGCAGCTGCATATTGTTGTGCCAGGACTGCTCCCGAGATGCCCGCTCCAATTATTACAACCTGCGGATTTCTCATGATAATACAGTTTTATTAATCAGTAAAGCCATTTTTGAGGCAGTTGCGTCCCACGAGGTCTTTTGAAGAATTTCATTATACTGATTCTCTAGCAGGATATTGTCGGGACTTTGAAGAAATTCGTCTAATGCCGTTGAAAATTTATTCGCATCGTTGACGATTTTCACACAATGACTGTAGTCGCGTACAACGTCTTTAATGGCAGTGGAAATGATTGGTTTGCCGGCAGCCATATATTCAAGCGTTTTTGTCGGACTAATATATTTTGTGGCATCATTGAGTGCAAACGGCATCATGGCAACAGAAAATGCTTTCAGGTACGCCGGCAGTTCCTCGTAGGATTTCATTCCGAGATAGTGGATGTTGTCTCGGCGCGGCAGGTCATCGTCGCTAATTTTTGCCAGCGGACCTATCATTACAAAGGATATTTCAGGATTTTGCTCAGCCGTGTTTGCAACAAGATCTAAATCTATTCTTTCGTCTATTACACCAAAATATCCTGCGATTGGACCCGGAATAGACGCGATGTCCCGGGGAATGGCGACGCCGTTCTGCGCCTTCGCGAAATGCTGCTGGTCAACCGAACTCGGAAAGCAATACACGTTATTATGATGTTGTTTTTTGGATTCATATAACGACTTTCCACCGGTAAATACAATGTCGCAATTCGATAAAAGGAATTTTTCCTGTTCCAGCAATTGTGCCGGCGCACCTTTAAAAAGCGATAACTCGTCCATACAGTCATGCACAATAGCATCGAAGTTAAATAGAGGCAGCAATGACACGAATGACGGCGAGTAAAACCATCCAATTTCGATGTTGAAATCTTTGATGTAAACCGGAAGGATTTCGGCAATTTCTTCTATTGTATTTGTTTTTGGTTGCAGTACGTGAAGGTTTTCACTGACTTCGATCAAATTACCAGTACTGCCGCCAGAATCGTACCCAATGGGCTCTTCGACAAAGAGTATCTTCTTATTTTGCGCCATCCGACTGATAATATGTTGTGGCCGCTGATAAACGACCTGCCATGGGTGGTGACAAAAAACGACCATACTAT
>CAZLWZ010000208.1:0-3891 GCA_964563275.1 uncultured Flavobacterium sp. | reverse complement strand
TTCGGCTTCATACAAATTTTTACCACCTTCGTCGACGTCATTTTTCCAGTATTCTGGAAATTTTTTCTCCATTTCGAGTGGGGTAAGTCCGGAAAAGATGGCATTTCTCGCGTATTGTGTAGCGGTCGGCAATATGGCATAATACGGAATTTCTTTTTCGAGGCGGTAGTAGTTTCCCACGACATATTCAAAAGCTTTCCATTGGTCATAACGCAGGTTATCAATTACTACAAACAGTACCGGACGTTCTTTTTTTGTTATTTCGGGTACTACAAGTTCGCGAAAAAGAGTATGAGACATGATAGGGCGATCGGCTTTTGGTGCAAACCAATCTTCGTAATTCCGCTCAATATATTTTCCGAATTGTGAGTTTGCTTCAACTTTTTGTGATTCAAGTATTTCGGCCATACTTTGGTCTTCGATGTTTTCGAGGCCTAATTCCCAGAATAATAACTTCTTGTAACAGTCGATCCATCCTTCCCACGAATTTACCATAGCCATTTCCATCGCGATCTTTCGAAATTCCTTTTGGTAGTCGAGGGTTGTTTTTTCAGATATCAGTCTGCTATGGTCGAGGTTCTTTTTAATACTCAGTAAGATCTGATTTGGGTTAACAGGCTTGATCAGAAAATCGGCAATTTTTGAACCGATTGCTTCCTCCATTATGTACTCCTCTTCACTTTTGGTGATCATTATTACTGGTGTGGCCGATTTTTTCTCTTTAATTTCCGACAGCACTTCCAGTCCACCCATCCCCGGCATATTTTCGTCGAGGAATACGATGTCGAAATTCTGCTCATCAAAGAGGTCTATGGCGTCCCGTCCGTTGTTGCAGGTAGTGACATGATAGCCTTTCTTTTCCAGAAAAATTATATGCGGTTTGAGCATATCAATTTCATCATCAACCCAAAGTATTTTTATCTGATCCATATCGCTGTATAAGTGAGGCAATTTAACATATATATAAAAGGACAGTTCTTAAAATTTTTGTAAAGTTCCGACAGTTTCATTCTTGCTACAGTCGTGTTAAAATCAATAATCTTAACAGAAGTTGTTCGGCTAACGGATTTTAATTAATTAACTTTATCAGACGTATTTATTTAGAAATCAAATATATGGGTCATGGATACAACGCAGCAGGGTATGCAGCATCGGGAGGATGGGAGCGACCAACAACCAGAGTTTTTGAATCAAAATGTTGAAATGCAGGAGCAACAGGACGAGAATGCAAACGAGCAAAATCTAATCACAAGGAAGGCTCACAGCAAACATCATAGTACGGGAAAATACAAAATGTTCTCTAATTATTCGTCGGCTAAACATGTGCCTTGGACCTCGACCGGCACCTAATTATCTCATTTCTAAATAGCTGTTAAAAATGCTAAGGTTTCTATAATTTGTTTGGGTTCCGTATTGATATGAAATAACTTTAAAATTATAATCATAAAAAAAGATGTCATGGACAATTTAGATAAAACACCCGAAGAATTGAAAGCAATACGCGAACGCGAAATCCAGGAATTTGCTGAGGCAGAGCAAAGAGCGCAAGCGCGTGCAGCAGCAAAAAACGCTGAAGGCGGAACAGACACTTCAGAAGAGGTTGAGCCATCGCAGGCTCCGAAGTTCCAACAGCAACATGGAAACAGAAAATATAAGATGTTCAATAATGAAACATCGGCTGATAATGTCGCAAGGACAAGAACCGACACTCACATTCAATAAGTTTCAGGGCAAATAAAACGATATTAGTGATAATAATAGTGACTCGTTTCACAGCCCACTAATAATATGGAATAGCGCCATTATTGGTTGCTTTATTAAGTTCTGCCCAATTAAATATTTCACTACATGATGTAGTACCGCGAAGTACTGTCAACGTTAACTGCGGTATTTATAATTGATCAGGACTTACTTACAGAGGCGCGTAAAGCGCCTCTTTTTGTATTGTACAATTTAATAACGTTTAAAATTAATAATTATGGAAAGCACCCGCGAAACACTTATCAACCAGCTGTATCAATGTGCAACCGCGTGCCATCAGTGCGCATCTGGTTGCCTTAGAGAAGATGCGAATATGATGGCAGATTGTATAAAAACTGATCTGGACTGCGCTGATATATGTATCACTACTGCTACTTTGTTAGCAAGAGGTTCGCGTCACGGTAAACATTTAATGGCTGAATGCATTGAAGTCTGTACAGCCTGTGCTGAGGAATGTGAGAAGCACGAGGATGAGCATTGTAAAAAATGTGCCGAAGCATGCCGTTCATGCATTGAAGCATGCAGGGCTTATCTGGCAGCATAAAGTATATTAAATGAATAAAAATAGAAAGAGGTTTCACTTTAATGAAACCTCTTTCCTCAATAACCTAAATAACAAAAAGAAATCTAATCGTGTTGTTCAGGCTCTTAGTGTATAATTATTTCTAAATACAATTCAAAGCTACGGCAAAATGCGCTGACATGCAAGTACTTAACGAAATTTTAACCTAGTTATTCAACATCACCGGCATGACAAGCATGGTCACTGTTTCTCCATCGTCCAGGCCGTCAGCAGGAGTTAAAATTCCAGCGCGGTTGGGCAGCGACATCTCTAACATAATCATATCGCTCTGAAGATTGGTAAGCATTTCGGTTAGGAAACGTGAATTAAAACCAATTTGCATATCGTCACCCTGATAATCGCAGGTAAGCCTTTCTTCAGCTTTATTTGAGTAATCAATGTCTTCGGCCGAAATATTCAGTTCGGCACCAGCAATTTTTAACCGAATCTGATGTGTAGTTTTATTGGAAAATATCGCCACGCGTCGCACCGAATTCAGAAACTGCATGCGGTCGATCATTAACTTATTCGGATTTTCTTTTGGGATGACGGCTTCATAATTCGGATATTTGCCATCTATCAGACGACATGTCAGCACGTAATTGTCAAAAGAAAAGGTTGCATTGGAATCGTTGTATTCAATCTTCACTTCTGCGTCAGAAGTACCTAAAATATTTTTGAGGATATTCAAAGGTTTTTTAGGCATAATAAAGTCGGCTACCTGAGAAGCAGTGACATCGGTGCGCGCATATTTTACAAGCTTATGAGCATCCGTGGCAACAAACGTGAGGCCTTGTGGTGAAAATTGAAAAAACACACCCGACATAACCGGACGCAAATCATCATTTCCGGCAGCAAATATTGTTTTGCTGACTGCCGTGGCTAAAATGTCGGCTGGAACAAGTGTCGAAGACGGGTCGTCCAGGTTTACCGATTTCGGAAATTCCTCACCGGCTGCGTAAGCAAGGGCATATTTTCCTGAATTTGAACTTATCTCTATCGTGCTGTTTGCTTCGACAGTAAATGTCAGCGGCTGCTCCGGGAACGTCTTGAGGATTTCGAGCAGTAGCCTTGCAGGAACAGCTACACTTCCAGTACTGGTTGAATCGATTTCCAATGTTGAAGACATGGTTGTCTCCAGATCGGAAGCAGAGACCGTCAGACTGTTATTATTAAGGTCAAAAAGAAAATTATCAAGAATAGGTAAGGTGTTACTGCTGTTGATCACGCTGCCCAATACCTGCAATTGCTTCAATAAGTACGAACTCGATACTATAAATTTCATCTTATGGGTTTTTATGCAGCATTTTTTTGTGCCACATTAATGTTGCAAATATATCTTAAAGAACTATATGTATAAAAGTTTTTTATTAACATTAGCGGCCGTATTTTCTCGACCTCAGATAGGTAAATGCTAAACCGAAGACAGCCAGTACAACCAACGGTAATCCCACAGTTATAATCTGCGACTGTGTATAGTCCTGATAAACCTTTTCCTGATCCAGTATTGGTAATTCGACATGCTTGCTGCGTATGTTGATAAGTCCGGTGTCGTCAAGAAGATAGTT
>CAZLWZ010000207.1:0-3904 GCA_964563275.1 uncultured Flavobacterium sp. | reverse complement strand
ATAATTACAGCCGTCTGGCAGTTTACGGAAGGCTATATTGGCAACGGGATTTTCCTGATTTTCTTATCCCTGATTTTCGTATTTCTTTATTATAAAAATGAATTTATCCTTCTTGCGTTCCTGAAGCTGCGTAAGCAGGATTTTGCAGGCGCCCAGAAATGGCTTTCGTATATAAAAAATCCCGAAGCCGCTCTGGTTCGCAAGCAGCAGGGATATTATAATTACCTGCACGGAATTATGCTGGCGCAGACCAATATGATACAGGCCGAGAGATACTTTAAGAAGGCGATTGAGCTTGGATTGTCGATGGATATGGATCTTGCTGTCGCAAAACTGAACCTCGCGGGTGTCGCAATGACCCGCCGCCGAAAACTCGAAGCGACAAATTTGCTTAAGGAAGCAAAGAAACTTGACAAACAGGGAATGCTGAAAGAGCAGATCGCGATGATGAAGGATCAGATGAAAAAAATGTAGGTACTCGTTTTGAAAGCGGCCGCAAATAGGTTTAGCCACAGATTCACAGATTATCATACTCAATATGTAAAATCAGTGAATCCGTGGCTAACTTCTTTTATAATTAAAACTTAAACCAATAACGTAGAATGTTTTTGTATTGCAGTTAGCTTCTCTGGCGACCACAATTAAGCTTAGCACAATTTTTCAGAATCCAATATAAAATCTGTGAATCCGTGGCTAACTTCTTTTTTCTATAATTTAAAACGCAAACCAATACACGCCTGGAATTTTTCTGTTGCAGTTAGCTTCTCTGCGACCACAATTATGCTTAGCACAATATTCAGAATTCAATTATAAAATCTGTGAATCCGTGGCTAACTTCTTTTCTATAATTGAAAACGCAAACCAATACACGCCTAGAAAATTTTTGTATTGCGGTTAGCTTCTCTGCGACCACAATCATCAAGCTTAGCACAATTTTTCATAATCCAACTAAAATCTGTGAATCCGTGGCTAACTTCTTTTTCTATAATGGAAAACGCAAACCAATAGCGCCTAGAAAATCTTTGTGTCGCAGTTACTTCTCTGGCGACAATTATTAGCTAAGCACAATTTTCAGAATCCAATTCTAAAATCTGTGAATCCGTGGCTAAACATTTTTTTTAAACCGAAAACGTAATATCAATATCCTCGCTCCGGAATTTCTATAATGTATTTTTTTCCGCTGGTGTTTACCAATTTTCTGTCCCTAAGCCACGGGTTGTGGATTTTCAAAATCTTATAGTTGATGCCCTGAGCTATCGCGAAATCGGCCAGGTCCGGTATCGAGGTATTCACCTCAACTTTTCGCGTTGGCAGGTTTTCGTACATATCGGATTTGTCTATAACGAATCCGTACAGCTCCGGTGACTTCATTATTTGCTTTAATGCCAGGATCCGGAACACGTAGCGGGAGGTTTCTTCGGTCAGCAACAGGTCGTAATAGTTGGAGACTTTTTGCGACTCGATCTGGCGGTTGACACCGGTGTTCCCGCCGTTGTATGCAGCGGCAGCCAATGTCCAGCTTCCAAACCTTTCTTTCGATTGCAGCAGGTAGCGACAGGCGGCCTCAGTGGATTTCTCCAAGTGGTAACGCTCATCGACATATTCATTGACTTCCATACCCATCTCCTTTGCGGTAGCAGGCATAAACTGCCAGATTCCGCGCGCGCCGGCAGGCGACACCGCATTGACCAGTCCGCTTTCTATTACTGCAAGGTACTTGAAATCATCCGGGACATTATACTTTTGTAAAATTGGCTCTATAACTTCAAACGCGCGGTTCGCCCTCTTGATGACCAAAATTGTCGACGCATGAAGATTGGCATTGACCAACAGCTCGCGGTCGAATCGTTCTTTGACGTCATAAATATGCAACGGCGTGCTTTCACCGGCAAAATCAACTGCTGCCGGGAAAAACCTTGTCTTTTCTTCTTTTGTGGCGACTTTTACACTATCGCTGGAAACGCCATGTACCAATATTCCGCTGGTGAGTATTACTCCTGCGATCAGGCCTGTTCTTTTAACTAAATTCATTTCTTTTGCTTTATCTTTTAAACGCTTATTTTCTTACTTTCTTTTGATTCCGCCAGAATAATTTCTGGCAGATGTTTATTCAGCCATCGGCTCTTGTTCAATATCATAATATGCGTGCCGCCAGGGACAGATACATATTTTTCGATGTATTTTGCCGGGAAAATCTCATCAGCCTCACCGTGGATGTGGATCACATCAGGGTCGGCTTCGCATCGATCCCACAGAAGCAGTTCCCGTATCGCCCAATCGAGGTACTGCTGATCGCGGATTCCCAGAAAACGCTCGTACAACTTCAGTCTCTTTTTTATTTTCGTAATGCCCACCGGGAGGGAATCAAGACGTTTCACGCGGGTAAGTAGGCTCGTTGGCAGCAACTTGTACAGACCGGCATATTTCACAAGGCGCATCCGCAAAGGAAATTCGGTGTTGCATTTCACACTTGAGATAATTATGACCTTGCGTGTAGCTATAAGACGCGACATTTCCTGCACAATTACCCCTCCAAACGACACGCCTACAAGCACCGGGTTCTGATGCTTAAAGGTTTGCGTCCACCTCTGGCAATACTGCTGCAGATTCTCATTTGGCAGAGGCATCTGCCATTCGAGAAAAATCATTTCAAAAGTATCTTCGGGTAATTTTATATTTTCAAAGATCGACGGACTTGCAGCAAGCCCGGGAACAAAATAAACAGGAATTTTCGTCATGGTTTTAACGGTTTAATAACAGCCGTTCGGTGATTAAATGTCGAAATTTGTATAAAATTAATCCTTATAAATCGGACGCTGCGTTAAAACGAAATTAATTTACCAACAAATTATGAATATACAACTCTACCCGGCACAAGATCGCGGAAAAGCAAATTTTGGTTGGCTCGACGCCAATTTTTCGTTTTCATTCGGCAGCTATTACAATCCTGATAAAGTCCAGTTTGGAATGCTTCGCGTTTTAAATGATGACACCATTGCGGCCGGGGCGGGCTTTGGTACGCATCCACACGATAACATGGAGATTATTACCATTCCTCTCGAAGGTGGCCTCAAACATCGCGACAGCATGGGCAACGAAGGCATCATCAGTTTCGGAGAGGTACAGGTGATGAGCGCCGGAACCGGGATCGAACATTCGGAAATGAATGCCAGCCGTACTGATCAGGCCAAAACACTGCAGCTTTGGGTGTTTCCGGAAAAGCAGGATGTCGAGCCGCGTTACGATCAAAAATCGTTTGACCTTGGAAATAATCTAAATTCATTTGTCACCGTTGTAACTCCACATGATAAAAATGACGGACGTGCGCTGTGGGTTTATCAACAGACATATTTCAGCCTCGGCATTTTCGAGTCCGGTGCACAAGCAAACTACCCGGTTAATATTCCTGGAAACGGCGTATATCTTTTCCTTATTGAAGGCGAGGCCGACGTTGCCGGACATCTCCTGAAACAGCGGGATGCGATCGGGATAACAGATTTTACAAATGTGGATATCACTGTATTGTCGAAAGCAAAAATCCTGATTGTAGAAGTACCAATGCAACACAAATAACCAATCTGATCTAAATGGAAATCAAGGACAATACTTTTTCCCGGCAATTTGAAACTTCGGTGAATGGCCAACTCGTCACGGTAGAATATTCTTTCCAGGAGCGGAAAATATTCCTGACAAAAATTCGCGTACCGGATAATTTCGACGATGATGACTTTGTAAACGATTTACTTAGCAATATAATGGCAATTGCCATCGATAGAAAATTGAAGGTTGTGCCGGTACTTCCAAAAATAGCGGCGTTCTTCCGGAAAAATCCCGTGTATAAGGAACTTCTGCCCCCTGGCATCAAATTATAAGCTGGCGGTTAGCGGCCGATTTAGTCACCACT
>CAZLWZ010000206.1:0-3921 GCA_964563275.1 uncultured Flavobacterium sp. | reverse complement strand
CTTCGCGCGTATATTTGAACCCCCATTCTACCTGTGCATTGCTGTTCCTTAGATCGTGAAAACCTTTGACTTCGGCATTAAAAATCAACGCATCAAGATTATTGCGGGCATGGTTCAGTTGTGTACCGATGGCACGGCTGTAAGTAACATCACCGAATGACTCAGAACCGAAATTGCTGTCGACCTCACCCAAAAAATAACCGGCAAGTATATCAAAATATTCCTGCTCAGTGGCATGGTACGCCGAGGTAATCAGCTTCAGATTGAAATTCTCGTTAACATTATAGGTGGATTTCAATGCGCCGAAGTACGTTTCATATTTATCGACTTCCTGTCCTTCGTAATAAACCACCAGCGCTATTGGTTCGTCGATGGTTCCAAAATTGGTCTGACGCGTCAATGGTTTGTAATTGTATTTGTTTTGGGATACGTTTCCAAGGAAGCTGAACTGCCACTTCGTCGACGGCGTATATGTGATATTCGTTTGTATGTCCGCAAATGTTGGACGGAAGTTGGTTTCGGTTTCCTGACTGTTTACAAACAAACTATTATCGCGGTATCGGACACCCGTGATCGCAGTCCATTTCTGATTCTTTGACGCCAGGTCAATCGCGAGGCTTCCTCCTAGCAATGAAGCTTCGGCTTTGGCGCCAAATCTTCTCGGCGTACGGTATGTGATATCCAGGACCGACGACAGCTTATCGCCGTATTTCGCCTGAAATCCGCCTGCTGAAAAATCGACATTCTGAACAAGATCCGTATTTGTAAAGCTCAGGCCTTCCTGTTGTCCCGACCGGATTAAAAAAGGACGATACACTTCAATCTCATTTACATATACGAGATTTTCATCGTAATTCCCGCCACGAACCGCGTATTGGGTACTGAGTTCATTATTGGCATTGACGCCGGGCATCGTTTTCAAGATGTTCTCGACACCGGGATTGGCTCCGGGAATCAACCTGATGACCTCTGGTTCAATGGTCGTTATCCCTTCCACCCTGCTTCGGTTGGTCGTATTGATGACAACTTCGCTCATTTGCTCAGCCTGATCGTTCAGTACGATATTAAACTCAAAATCTTCGTTCGGTTCTAAATTAATCGTTGCTGTTGCCTTTTTTAATGAGACATGTGTGAACGTTAATGTAATATCGCGACCCGCCGGGACTGTGAGTACGTAAAATCCGGTATTATCTGACACCGCATTACTAAAACCTGTGGATATATTGACATTGGCGACCAAATTTCCCGCCTCGTCCATGATTACGCCTTTTACCCTGGCTGTTTGTGCAAAAGCGGCAGCGCCGGCGAAGAACAGGAGCAGCGCAGTAATAAGATGTTTGGTTTTCAAATGTCGAGCGGATTAGTTATTTCTTACTTCGGAAAAAATGAGTTTCAAAGATAGCAGAATTTCCCACATTATCAGAAACCACAATTTTTAAGTCGTTGCGCCCGTCAATGGTCATATCGTCATCGAAACTATATGTAAGACGGCGTAATTTGTGCTCGTATTCAAACAATACCCATTCGCCGTTTATAAAGCCGTTGTATTCCTTTAATCCGGCTAAATCGTCAGATATTGTAAATTCGAGCGTCTTCTGTGATGTGATCCATTTTCCTTCAACAGGCTTTGAAATGCGTATGCGGGGCGCGGTGGTATCTTTGGCCAACGTAAAATCACCCAGGTTCCTGGTGTACGTGGTAAAGGTGTTTCCCTTCCGGTTCGTAGAATTGTAACCAAATCGTTTGCCGTTAACAGAGGCTATGAATGTTTTTTCGCGCTCCTCGTCAGAAAGTAAGGTATCTGTGATCGATATGGTAATGTTTGAATGCGCCGGCACCAGGTTGTTATGCAGCGTCAGCACGTTGTCTTTGACCCCGAAATCCAAATAAAAATCTTCGTAAAAAGTATTGGCAGGTATAAAGACCGAAAAATTGTCCATCTCGAAATTATGATCTTTCGTGGACGTCAGATAGAAAGGCGTGATCTTGACACCCGATTCGTCGCTCGCAGGCACCGGAGAATACTCGACAGGTATTGAAATCGAGCTTTTATTATTGTAGAAATCAGTTAGTTCGATACGGTAGTTCTGTGACAGGTTTGGCGTTATCTCGACGATCCCGTTTTTTGCGTTGGTCCGGATAATGCTCAGCGGATACGGTTGCTTCATGAAAAGTTTCTGCACTCTTTGTGAAGTGCGTTTAAAGCGGCCATAATCAATCAGTGCATTCAGATATCGCGATTCGTCGAAAGCAAACGTGTCGAATTGGTAACCGAAACTAAGTGATCCATTCGAAAAAGCCTCAACTTTATAGGTGCCGTTTTTAAATGACGAAGTGTTATCGGAATCATAGGTATTGACTCCGAAACCTATTTTACCGGTTGCAAGGACCTTCTCGGTGACGTAGCTGCCGTCGGACATGGTTTTCAGGTCCAACAGAACAGGGTTCCGGGATTTATTGACCACGGAATTCTCGTCCAGTGGGTACGCCAGCACGTTTACCACCGTGGGCCTCTTTGTGTCGGTGAGGATGTCGCTGTAAAAATGAATTGGATTGATGGCTTTTTCGGTTTTGGTATCGCGCACTTCAAAGTGCAGGTGCGGACCGCCGGAGCCTCCGGTGTTTCCCGACAATGCGATTAATTCCCCTTTGCTGACCGGTAGCTCGTCAGGCTTCGGAAAAACTTCTATTTCGTAAGACCTGGCTTTGTACTGCTGCTCCTTGATGTATTTTTCAAATCTCGGCGATCCTTTTTGCAAATGCCCGTAAAGAGTCGTGTAACCATTGGGATGGGTGATGTAAATTGCTTTTCCATAACCGTACGTCGATATTTTGATACGCGAGACGTAGCCTTCGGCGGCGGCATAAATATTCAGGCCCTCTTTCTGTTGCGTCCTGAAATCGAGACCGGCATGAAAATGATTGCTGCGAAGCTCACCGAAATTTCCCGACAGTTGCAACGGGATGTCCATCGGGGAGCGGAAATAGTCTTTGGGATAATTGTCTTGGGCAAATGAGGCAGCGAATGACAGCAGTAATACAACTAGTGGTTTCATGTGTTTTGTGAATTGGCGAATATGCCCGCTAATATAAAAAATGTACGTCTGATAAACTATATAAATCAAGAACCATATAACCTACTATGGCGCAAATTATTATCGGAAAGAATTAGGAAGTTCTATAAATTTTCAGTAAAATAATTGTTGTAATTCAACAGGAATACTAACTTTGTCAGATTAAGTAATGAATAGGTCTGACATGAGTGAAATCGTGGACATCATTGATACTCTCGAAGGCAGGATCGAAAAACTTTTTTCCAGGATTGATTATCTCGAGAAGAAATCGGCCGCCCTTGAGCAGGAATTGAATGATTCGGCAAACGTCATCAAAAGTCAGTCTGAGGAGATCGATGCATTGAAATCTCAGTATGAGACGCTCAGAATAGCCAATTCATTGCTTGGCAGTGAAGAAAATAAGAGAGATACAAAGCTAAAAATAAATTCATTAATCCGTGAAATTGATTATTGCATAGCACAGCTCGCTGACTAGTATGGATGACAAGCTAAAAATCAAACTATCAATAGCCGACAGGGTGTATCCGTTGACGGTGAGCATGTCCCAGGAGGAAGGGCTGCGAAGCGCCTCGAAGAAAATTGATAGTATGATTAAGCAATTTGAAGAAAATTACGCGGTTCGCGACAAGCAGGATGTACTTGCGATGTGCGCATTACAATTTGCCTCGCAGCTGGAGCAAAAGCAAATCGACAATTCGATTGACGGTACGGAGGCAATTGAGCGCTTAAATAAGTTAAATGATTTATTGCTGACCTATCTCGACCCGAAAGGAACCTAGTTTCCGATCGAACATAATAATAACACGTTCTTTTACATAACTAAGATACTGCCTACATTAGTTCACAT
>CAZLWZ010000205.1:0-3933 GCA_964563275.1 uncultured Flavobacterium sp. | reverse complement strand
TGGCAAACATAACGCCGTTCACCTCCGAAAATATTGAAAACTCTGTAAAACAGTGGATGTCGACGAACGAAATAGGGATGGGCAAAATAATGCAACCGTTTCGGCTTAGTCTTGTTGGCGCCCTTAAAGGGCCTCACTTGTTCGACATCGCCGAGTTAATAGGAAAGGAAGAAACAATCCTGCGCATCGAAAGAGCAATCGAAGTACTTTAATTACAATTGGTAAAAACGGCGGTTTTCAGAAATTTGGCTACCGCCATATCCTTATTAATTTCGGCGAATTCGAATGCCACAAGACGCTCAAGCACTTCAGGGCACTGCTCAAAATGATTTCTGATCGCGGCCATAGCCTCGACCCTTCTTTCCGTATTTTTAGCATCTGACACGTCGGAAAAAGCCGTTTCATATAGTACATCGTAAGTGTCGTCAACGATTATGAGTTCATGTCTCATATATTTTGATTCATAACCTCCAACAGGCTGTGTCTTTACCGTCGACATTGTAAGAAGCGCCTTGCCATCGACACGCGCTAAAACATAGTAACCACGATGCTTCGAGCCAATCTTACAGACCTTAAACAATGAATTTTCAATCCGTGCCGAGTCGATTTCTTTATATTTAAGCTTCACCGGATCTTTGCCGTACGGCGTGTACAGCAATCGCTTCCGTACAGGATCTACCTTGATTGCGCCTTCGGCGACGTTTATCCTGCTTCCGTCTTTCTTCTGTATAAAGGATTGGGCAGAAACAGTCCCACAGAACAACAATGCGATCAACAACATCTTCGTTTTCATTTTGTTTAAATTTTCTGGTTAATAAATAGGCTGCGATACATCGGATCAAGATTTCCTGCTTCCCTTTTCATTCTATTCGCTGTTTATCCGACTTAATACAACAAAAACGCGACAGCACCTTTAAATCTTTCCCATATTAAAACACCTATCCAACAAACCTAAGGTAAAATTCGTAATTTACCGCCTAATTTAAACAATCAAGTCATGAGCATTCCATTAATAATTTTATTAGTCCTCGGACTCTTTATTTTTCTGTCGTCGTTCTTCACGGTCAAGCAACAAACATCGGCAATCGTTGAGCGTTTTGGCCGATTTCACAGCATCAGGCATTCGGGATTACAGCTTAAAATTCCGATTATTGACAAAATCGCCGGAAAAATCAACCTTAAAATAACGCAGCTTGACGTAATAATCGAAACCAAAACCAAGGACAACGTTTTCGTAAAATTAAAAGTTTCGGTTCAGTTTATGGTAATTAAGGACAAAGTGTATGATGCTTTTTACCGACTCGAATATCCGCATGATCAGATTACCGCATACGTTTTCGACGTAGTTCGTGCCGAAGTTCCGAAGTTAAAATTAGATGATGTCTTCGAACGAAAAGACGATATCGCCATTGCAGTGAAACGCGAACTAAACGAAGCGATGACCACTTACGGATACGATATCATTAATACGCTTGTTACTGATATCGATCCCGATATTCAGGTGAAAAACGCGATGAACAGGATTAATGCGGCCGACAGGGAAAAAACGGCAGCCGAGTTTGAAGCCGAAAGTTCCAGGATCAGGATTGTTGCCAAAGCAAAGGCCGAAGCAGAGAGCAAGCGCCTTCAGGGTCAGGGTATCGCCGATCAGCGTCGTGAAATTGCACGCGGACTTGTAGAAAGCGTTGAAGTTCTTAATAACGTGGGCATCAACTCGCAGGAGGCCTCCGCTTTGATCGTCGTAACACAACATTATGATACGCTTCAGGCCATCGGCGCCGATACAAATTCGAACCTGATACTTCTTCCGAACTCGCCACAGGCCGGCAGCGATATGCTGAATAACATGGTCGCTTCGTTTAGCGCCTCTAATCAGGTTGGTGAAATGATGAAGCAGAATAACAAAAATCTTCCTAAAAAAGATTCAGGCTATAAATCGGATTATAAACCCTTCGATCCGAAAGATGACCAGAACCCATACGGAGAACAGGAAAATGAAGAATAAAAAAAGAGGCTGATGCCTCTTTTTTTATTGCTGTTCAAGAGCCTTTTTACCTCTTCAATTTTGCTGATGCAGCTTTCAGTTCTTCAAGCTTCCGCTCAAGTCGCTCGACCACTTCTGCTGTCTTGTCATCTACATTGGCTACCAGTTCATCAAAACCTGCTTCGAGATCCATCTCGGTAAAGCCTTTGATTCTATTTGACAGTTCGTCAATTTGGTTTTTCAGGCCATTGGTCTTGTCTTCTAAATTTCGTTTTAATTTGGAACGCGTCAGCTCACCTTTATCGGGTGCGAACAAAATTCCGACTACTGCTCCAATTGCTGCGCCGGCGACGAGTGCCAGCAATGTTTTTCCCGATTCGTTTCCCATGATACATTTGTTTGGTTATACTTCTTTAAAGATAGGACCAATCCGGCCTCCGGAAAGTTAACAGGCAGTTAAAAAAGCCTTTTTTAAGTTGCGAACTTTAAATAAGGCGATTTAAAGACTTTTTATTACACAGAATATATTGGAACCTATCGTTTTTTTAAAAGGTGATTTAATCACGTCTATTACAGTCACTTTTTATAATTAAAAACTATGACTTTAATTTATGTGATTTAAAAACATTATAATCTGATGTTTTGTTCCTTTTGCTTATAAAATCTCTAAAACCTGCGGATCCTTTTCCTTCGTCTTTAGTTCGTTAAGATGCTCGGTAAAAAACACAAAATTATTTATATCAGATTTCAGGTTCAGGACTGACTGATATCTGACAAACGACGACTCGCTCCGCAAGGACATCGTGTAAAGTTTCTGAATCGTCTCCGCATCCACATCCTGCACATTCAGTCGGGAATATTTTATAAGAAGGTTTGAAAACAGCAGTGAACTTTTATTGTTGTTGATATTTTTCTTCAGAGCGTTTTGAAGCAGACTGAAATTGGTCACGCCCGCGAGATTATCTGCGATAGCCGATTCAATCGCCAGACGTTCCTCGGAAGTCGAAACTTTGAAATACTTGTTGAGTTCCTTCAGCGAATTATTGATGATATTCTCCTCCTTTTTCCCCTGCTCCGCCCAGGTATCACGAAGACCTACCGTTTTATTGAAAACAAGTCGGTTTGGCGCCGAATCATAGTCAACCGTGAAGTATCCAATCCTTTGAAACTGAAACTTTTGCTCCGTTTTCGCGTCTTTAAGACTTGGCTCCACAAAACCTGTAACAATCTTCAACGACTCAGGGTTCACAAAATCCAGGAAGTTTTTCTCTTTATAGGAATCGGGTGCCTCATCTGTAAAAAGTCGGTCGTACAGCCGCACCTCCGCTTCGAGCGCATGAGCGGCAGAAACCCAGTGAAGTGTTGAGGAAACTTTTCTAAGACTAGCCTCAGATCCGCTTCCACTTAAACTTTCAGGATCGTATGTTGCATGTATTTCTGTAATATTTCCATCGGGATCCTTCACCACACTTTCCGCCCTGACTATATATGCGTTCTTTAGCCGCACTTCATTTCCGATCGTAAGCCGAAGGAATTTAGCGGTTGGCTGTTCAAGAAAATCTTCCCTTTCTATATACAAAACTCTGGAAAAAGGAACTTTTCTGAATCCTGCATTCGCGTCCTCCTGGTTGTTTTCGGCATCAAGCCACTCGGTTTCTCCCTCGGGATAATTGCTAATCACAAGCTTTACCGGGTCAATTACCGCCATCACCCGAGGAGCAATTTTATTCAGATCTTCCCGGATGTAGAACTCCAGCAAAGAAACATCAATCAAATTATCCCGTTTCGCAATTCCTATTCCGTTAGCGAAGTTACGCAGTGCCGCAGCCGTATATCCTCGTCGTCGTAATCCCGAAATGGTTGACATTCGCGGATCGTCCCATCCATTGACATACTTTTCGTTCACGAGCTGCATCAGTTTGCGTTTGCTCACCACGGTGTGCGACAGG
>CAZLWZ010000204.1:0-3986 GCA_964563275.1 uncultured Flavobacterium sp. | reverse complement strand
CATCGTGTTCTTTGAGCAGGAATTTGATGGCGTAATGCCTCTCGAGATAATGATCAACACAAAGCGCAAAAAGGGCGTGATGAAACTCCCGACGCTGCGACGCATCGACGAATTTCAGGAAGCGATTGCTGAAATTCCCGAACTTTCAAAAGCGATGTCGGTTGTAAATCTTGTGAAATACTCAAAGCAGGCCTATTACAATGGCAACCCCGAATATTATGAACTGCCTACCTCGCAGGAACAGGGATTTATATTATCGTATGCAAATAATGCAAGCAGTTCCGGTGCCGATTTGATGAAAAGCTATGTCGATCCAACAGGCCAATTTGCACGGATTACTACATTTGTGCGCGACCAGAACGGCGACCGAATACCTATTATTGAAAAGGAAATAAGGGAAGAGGCTTTGAAGATCTTTCCCGAAGACCGGTACGATATTACAATCACAGGCAAAGCCCTTGTATTCCAGAAAGGCACCGGCTACCTGCTCGACAACCTGCTGCTGTCACTGGTTTTCGCAGTATTACTGACCTCGCTGCTGGTTGCTTTCATGTTCCGTTCACTGAAAATGGTACTCGTATCGCTGATCCCGAATTTGCTTCCGCTACTGATGACGGCCGGAATCATGGGCTTTCTCGATATTCCGTTAAAGCCATCGACAATCTTGGTTTTTGGCATTGCATTCGGATTATCTATTGATGATTCAATACGTTTTCTTGCACAGTACCGTGAGGAACTGAAGAAACATGACTGGAAAATACGGAAATCGGTTTTTTCAACATTAAACGAAGCCGGCTTGAGTATGTTTTATACATCGATTGTGTTGTTCTTTGGGTTCTCGGTATTTATGCTAAGCAGTTTTGGCGGCACGATCGCTTTGGGCGGACTGGTCTCTTTGACGCTGCTTTGCGGCATGCTTGCTAATCTGGTGCTGTTGCCGGCTCTCGTTCTTACACTGAACAAAACTCTGGCGAACCGGCAGGAATTTACCGAGCCGCGTATTGATATCATAGAACACAGTGATGAGGAAATCGACAACCTTCCGAAGACGAAACTTTAATTAAGCAGCCGGCCCAGCCCCGGTTGCGGCGGTATCCTTTTACTGCTTTCTTTAAGCAGGAAAAGATAAAGCCAAAAACGGGAAAAGCTGCATAAAAATCGGCGTCCCACCCATTACGAGTTGATCTAATCATTTATATTTGCACTGCGCTTGCCCGAAGTTGCAGCACGCCAATTTAACGATTCGAAACATGAAACATACGAAAGTCAAAGACTTGCTGACGAGCACAAAAACGCTGCACGAAGTGAATGCGAAAGGCTGGGTCAGGACCTTTAGGAACAACCAGTTTATCGCGCTGAACGACGGCTCGACGATCAATAATATCCAATGCGTCGTTGATTTCGAGAACACGCCTGAGGAAACGCTGAAGCGGATCACGACCGGAGCGGCGGTATCGGTGACTGGCGATTTGGTCGAGAGCAAAGGCGCGGGCCAGAAATATGAGATCCAGGTGACTAAACTGGAGATCCTGGGCGACTCGGACGCTGAAAAGTTCCCGATGCAACCCAAAAAACATTCTCTTGAATTTTTGCGTGAGAATGCGCATTTGCGGGTCCGGACCAATGCTTTTGGTGCGATTATGCGCGTGCGGTCGGTTTTGTCGTTTGCGGTGCACCAGTATTTTCAGCAGCGCGGGTTTGTATATGTGAATACACCTGTAATTACTGGTGCCGATGCCGAAGGTGCCGGAGAGATGTTCCAGGTGACGTCGCTTCCGCTGGATAATTTGCCGAAGAACGAAGCGGGTGGCATTGATTATAGAGAAGATTTCTTCGGAAAACACACCAACCTTACCGTTTCCGGCCAGCTTGAAGCCGAGACCTACGCGATGGCATTAGGGCAGGTTTATACTTTTGGACCGACGTTTCGCGCCGAGAATTCGAATACTTCACGCCATTTAGCAGAATTTTGGATGATCGAGCCCGAAGTAGCTTTCAACGATCTTGACGCTAATATGGATCTTGCTGAAGATTTTATTCAGTATGTTATTAAATATGTGCTTGAGAATTGCCACGACGATCTGAAATTCCTCGAGACGCGTTTGATCGACGAGGAAAAATCGAAGCCACAGGCCGAGCGCAGCGAAATGACTTTGTTGCAGAAATTGAACTTTGTACTCGAGAACAATTTCAAACGGGTTTCATATACAGAAGCGATCGACATTCTGCGGAATTCAACCCCGAACAAAAAGAAGAAATTTTCATATATCATTGAGGAATGGGGCGCCGATCTACAGTCGGAACACGAGCGTTTCTTAGTAGAAAAACATTTTAAATGTCCGGTTATCCTTTATGATTATCCGGCAAACATCAAGGCATTCTACATGCGACTCAACGAAGACGGGAAAACGGTGCGCGCGATGGACATTTTGTTTCCTGGCATCGGCGAGATCGTTGGAGGGTCGCAGCGGGAGGAGCGTTATGACGTGCTTGTGGAGAAAATGAAAGTTCTTGGCATTGATGAAGAAGAACTTTGGTGGTATCTCGATACCCGCAGATTTGGTTCGGCCGTGCACTCGGGTTTTGGACTTGGTTTTGAACGACTTGTACTGTTCGTGACCGGAATGACAAACATCAGGGATGTGATTCCTTTTCCACGCACACCGGGCAACGCCGAGTTCTAAATGTTAAAGTTTACTGTGGAACGCTTGCAAAAATGTTGAACAAAATCTAACTTTAAACATTGAAGCCAAAACCTCATTTTACATGCTTAAGCAGTCATTAAATCTAAAATTATCCCAGAAACTTTCGCCGCAGCAGATCCAGCTAATGAAGCTGATCCAGTTGCCAACGCAGGCGTTCGAACAACGGCTTAAAGAGGAGATGAACGATAATCCCGCACTTGAAGCCGGTAAAGAGGACGATGAGGAAGAGGAAGATGAAATCTTTGAAAATGAAGATTACGATGATTATGATGATTTCGAAGGCGACCGCATGGAAGCCGAAGACATCAATATCGACGAATATTTAAATAACGACGATACCCCCGAATATAAACTGCAGGCCAACAATTACAGCGATGACGATGAGCAGCGCGAGTCTCCGTTGGCTGCGCCTGTGAGCTTCCATCAGGATTTAATAAACCAGCTAAACACTTTCATTCTTAATGATGACGAGCGGGAAATTGCCGAATTTCTGGTGGGCAGCATCGATGATATGGGCTACATCCGTCGCAGCATCCCCGATATTGTGGACGACATGGCTTTCACACAGGGAATCTATACCGATGAAAAAACTGTCGAGCGTATCCTGCATATCATCCATGAGTTGGAACCTGCAGGCGTTGGTGCACGTGATTTACAGGAATGCCTGCTATTGCAGTTGAAGCATAAGACACCTACCGAATCCGTGGGGTTGGCGATCGATATTATCGAAAACCAGTTTGACGCGTTTACCAAAAAACATTACGACAAATTGCAGCAGCGCTACAGCGTTTCGCTTGAGCAACTCAAGGATGCAATCGGTGAGATCGAAAAACTGAATCCCAAACCGGGAAATTCTTTTACTGGCAGCAACAAGATCATAGAACATGTCGTCCCTGATTTTGCTATCAGAATTGTAGAAGGCGAACTTGAACTGACATTAAACGGCCGGAATGCGCCATCACTGCACGTTTCACGTGATTATCAGGAAATGATGCAGACATACAAAGTGTCGAAAGAGAAATCGACACAGCAGAAGGAGGCGGTTCAGTTTATCAAGCAAAAACTCGATTCGGCCAAATGGTTTATCGATGCGATAAAGCAGCGGCAGGAAACCCTTTTCGTGACGATGAACGCGATTATGCAATATCAGCGCGAGTATTTTCTGGATGGCGATGAGACCAAGCTTCGGCCAATGATACTAAAAGACATTGCTGATTTGGTTGGTCTGGATATATCAACGATTTCGCGTGTGGCCAACAGTAAATATGTCGATACACCTTA
>CAZLWZ010000203.1:0-4021 GCA_964563275.1 uncultured Flavobacterium sp. | reverse complement strand
GGGGAGCTGTTCAGACTTTCAGGTTTGCAGGCTTCAAGGTCAGCGATCAGCTTTAAGCGGTCAGTTTTAATAATGTATCTTGTTATCGATTGACATTATCCCATCTTATTAATGAAAGCTGATTACATATTAGCCAAAGCTGAAAGCTGACCGCTGATTGTTTTTTGTCTCCTGTTCACTTTAAACTTTAAACCTTCAAACTTTAAACTCTCTTCTATATATCGTAAATTTGCTCTTCAATTTTAAATAAATTTTTATGGAAAACGGAATATACGCCAGGTTCAATACTGCTAAAGGTTCGATATTGGTAAAGCTGGCACACGATAAAACACCGGGTACAGTAGGTAATTTTGTCGCTCTTGCTGAGGGGAATCTTGAAAACGAAGCGAAGCCGCAGGGAACGCCATATTATGACGGACTAAAATTCCACCGAGTGATTCCTGATTTTATGATTCAGGGCGGCGATCCTATTGGAACAGGAAGCGGCGGTCCGGGTTACAACTTTGATGACGAATTTCATCCGGACCTGCGACACGATCGACCGGGTGTTCTGTCAATGGCGAATGCAGGTCCTGGCACCAACGGGTCGCAGTTCTTTATCACGCATGTTGCCACAAACTGGCTTGATGATAAACATACCGTATTCGGTCACGTTGTAGAAGGGCAGGAGGTTGTCGATTCGATTGCCCAAGGCGATTTTATTGAGAAAGTCGAAATTATCCGCATAGGCGAAGAGGCTAAAAGCTGGAACGCCGTCGAAGCATTCCGTACTTTTGAAGGCTCACGTCAAAAAAGAATCGCTGCCGAACGCGAAGAAGCCGAAGCGAAAATGGAAAAATTAGCCGCTGGTTTCGATAAAACACCAAGTGGTTTGCGATATAAAATAATCCAGAAAGGTAGCGGTAAAAAAGCCGAGAAAAACAAAACTGTCTCAGTTCATTATGAAGGTTCACTTGAAAACGGAAAGGTGTTCGACAGTTCATATTCACGTAAGAAACCAATCGAGTTTCCACTCGGACAAGGAAACGTGATTGAGGGTTGGGACGAAGGGATCGCATTGCTTCAGGTAGGTGATAAAGCACGTTTTGTGATTCCGTCGCACCTTGGTTATGGTGCTCAGGGTGCAGGAGGCGTTATTCCGCCGAACGCGACACTTATTTTCGATGTTGAATTGATGGACGTTAAATAAAGTACCTTTCGATACTATTTCTTTGGCCACAGATTCACAGATTTATTGATCCTTCGTAAAAACCTGTGAATCCGTGGCTTATTTTTTTGCTATTTTACAACAATGATATGAGTCGCTTTACGTGTTCTTATTCTATATAAGTGTGGTTCCGGGTTGAATTGATGGACATAAGTAAATTACGCCCTTCGATACTATTTATTTAGCAACTAATTCGTGAATTTTTTAAACTTAAAAATCTGTGAATCTGTGGCTAACTTTTTTAAGGTAATTTTGCAGCAATGATCATGATTCGCTCTCTTCTGGTTTTTTTCTTGCTAAGTGTGGTTCCGGTGTCGGCGCAACAGCACTGTGGCTACGATTTTACCTCGTATATAGTATTGCACATTCAGGAAGATGGCAAGCCTGACAACATCAGCGGACTAAAAGTAACCCTTGTCGATCGCGACGGAAATGACGCGGTTAATGTAAATAACAGCCTGAGCTGGCAACGCGCCGGACAGGTTTTGGAGTTTACAGAAAATTATCGGATTGGTCCTGATGGGAAAAGGAGCGTTGAACCAACAGATAAAGACCGTTGGTTTTTCCCGTACGCAAAAGATACATATCTATTATCGGTTACGAATGAATTCCCGGCCGACGAGTATCAGGTCCGAATTGAAGATCCTCGGACGGATCCGGTTTTTCAGACGATGATCGTGCCTTTGCATTCGTATAATATGTATGTTTTATGTACCGGCCAGCAGGCAACACAGTTTGGACGCAGGCAAAACAGGCCGGTAAAAATAGTGCTCGAGCGAATAAACTAATTATTCCACTACAAAGCCGTCAGGAAGCACGGCGCCTTTTTTAACGACAATAATTCCATCTTTTACAGTAAAAAGGTCATTGTTCTGATCGGTAAGGTGCGAACCGCCTTTAAGTACGACATCGTCACCGATACGACAATTTTTGTCGACGATCGTATTGTCGATTACACAGCGTTCGCCAATTCCGATATTTATTTCATGGTTAGCATCCATCGTATCCGTTTCGCCCATGTTCTGATACCAGTCGTTGCCCATAAGGTAAGAGTTCGAGATTTGGGAATCTTTTCCAATCCGGCTTCGTATCCCGATAACCGATCGGACGATCTTTGTCGAGTCGATGATACAACCTTCGGCGACGATCGATCTGTCAAGAACGGTTTCTCCGCTGATTTTGGTAGGTGGTAATATCCGCGGCCGCGTATAAATTCGATTGGCGCTGTCAAACAAATTGAATTCCGGAACCGGATCTGTCAGCCCCAAATTAGCTTCGAAGAATGAATCGATGTTCCCGATGTCGGTCCAATACCCGCTGTATTCGTAACTATGTATTTTATGGGTTCCGATCGCCTGCGGCAGAATTTCCTTTCCGAAATCTTTCGTATCAGGATTCGACATTAGCTGAATTAGCAAGTCCCGGTTAAAAATGTAAATTCCCATCGATGCAAGATAGATACGTCCCTTATCTTTCATCTCGGGACTGACTTCGGATGACCATCCCGATAATTGATCGGTTGACGGTTTTTCAATAAAAGAAGTGATTTCCTGCTGACTGTTTGTCTTCAAAATACCGAAGTCAGGGGCATCTTTAGCGTTTACAGGCAAGGTTGCAACTGATATTGCCGCACCGCTTTCGGCATGCGCGCTTACCATCTCGTTAAAATCCATGTGGTACAGTTGGTCACCTGACAAGATCAGTGCGTAATCGAATTCATGATTCAGAAAATGCTGCATGCATTGCCGAACCGCATCGGCCGTGCCCTGATACCACGTCGCATTGTCAGGCGTTTGTTCAGCCGCAAGTATATCTACAAATGCATTGCTGAACGTGCTGAAGTGGTACGTGTTTTTTATGTGTTGGTTTAAGGACGCCGAATTGAACTGGGTGAGTACAAACATCCGCTTGATTTCGGAATTGATACAATTTGATATTGGTATGTCAACCAATCGGTACTTTCCGGCAATCGGTACGGCGGGTTTTGAGCGGCTTTCGGTTAGCGGTGCCAATCGGGAACCCTGGCCGCCTCCAAGTATAATGGCTAAAACACTATTTTTCATAATTTATGTTTTTAACGATTCGTATATTTTGATGTACTCATCGGCTACTTTGTCCCACGAATGATCGATCTTCATTGCCATTTTGCGTACTGCATCCAATTTCGACTTATCGGCGTAAAGCTGGATCGCTCTGGAAATTGCAATCACTACATCCGGCACAGCGGTATGATCATGACAAATTCCGAAACCCGATTCATCAATGTCGGTTACAGTATCTTTAAGCCCGCCGGTCTTTCGAACGATAGGAATCGTGCCATAGCGCATCGCGTACATTTGGTTTAATCCACATGGTTCGACCCGGGAGGGCATCAGCAGGAAATCGGCTCCGGCATACATCTGATGGGCCAATTTTTCATCGTAACCAATAAAGACATTGTAATTTCCTTCATGTCTTTCCTGTAATGCTTCGAGTTCGTCGCTAACCACTTTTTCACCCGATCCGAGAATCAGGATGTTGATTTGTTTCTGATAATAGGTCAATGCCATTGAACATACACCGGGCAGTATATCAGCACCTTTCTCGCTGACGAGCCTTCCTATAAAGGTAAATAACGGCAGATTGGAATCCAAATTAAACTTCGAACATAGCGATTTCTTGTTGCTTGCTTTTCCGGCCGCGTAGTCTGCAGCTGAAAAATTAGAAATCATCGGATCTTTTTCAGGATCCCAAACTTCAGTATCAATACCGTTTAAAATTCCAACGCTTTTGGGTCGCTCCGCAGCAAGAAGGTTTTCCAAACCGTTTGCAGCG